>CAMOQI010000208.1 GCA_946622835.1 uncultured Candidatus Melainabacteria bacterium | reverse complement strand
ATATCGCCGTTCGCGAGGATGGACGCGTTATAGATCCCGGCAAAGCAGAAAAACTTCCGGTTCATACTATACCCCGACAAAAACGGTAAAAAAGTTATGTGAAAAGTTATTTTCCCTAAACAATTATCACGGCAAAACTATATACGATCCTTGCTGCGGGGGTGGAAATTTTATCCTTCAATTGCCTAAGGAAATTAAACCGGATTATATATACGCAAACGATATTGATCCTGTTTGTGTGAAGATTACCAGAATAAATTTTGCTTTAAAATATGAAATTTATGAAAAGAGTTTTTTATATTCTCATGTAACAAATAATAATTATTTGACCCATTCAAATGATTGTAAGTACGATTTTATAATCGGGAATCCTCCTTGGGGATATGATTTTAGTGATGATGAAAAAATATTTCTAAGAAAAAAATACATTTCAGCATCCGGCAAAAATATTGAATCCTATGATGTTTTTATTGAAGAATCACTAAATAACTTAAAAACTTGCGGGGTTTTATCATTTATAATTCCCGAAGCTTTTTTGAATGTAAAAATACATACCCCGATTCGCGAAAAACTTTTAGCGCAAAATTCTGTCAAATATTTGGAATTTTTAGGAGAATGCTTTGATAATGTGCAGTGCCCGTCAATAATAATCCAAATAAAGCACACCGCTCAGCCGTTAAACACTGTCGGAACGATAATAAATGACGGTAATAATGAGTTTGAAATTAAAATTAAAAGAGCTGTAAGTGCGGATAATTTAACCTTTTATAATACTGATGAAGAGTATCGTTTGATAGATAAATTAGAAAACACCCCAAACAAAATAACCTTAAAAAATAATGCGGATTTTGCTCTTGGGATTGTGACGGGTGATAATAAAAAATATATTTTTGAAACTTGGGTAAAAGGTTCCGAACCTATTGTCAAAGGTGTTGATGTGGGTAAATACAGCCTTAAATCTCCTAAATATTATATAAAATTTGAACCGGAGAAATTTCAACAAGTTGCGCCGATAAATTTATATCGAGCTGAAGAAAAGCTTGTTTATCGGTTTGTATGCTCAAATCCTGTTTTTGCATATGATAATAAAAAAAGTCTTACCCTCAACAGTTGTAATATTTTGATTCCGCACATAGAGGGATTGGAGATTAAATATATAATGGCAGTTTTAAATTCAAGAATATCAGATTTTTGGTTTAAGAAAAAATTTAATTCAATAAAAATTCTCAAATCCCACATTCAGCAATTCCCGATTCCAAAACCTGAAAAACATAAGCAGAACAAAATTGTTAAATTGGTTGAGGAACTTTTGAAATCAAAAAATTTTAGCACTAAATTGTATGATGAAATCGATAGGCAAATATCTGATTTGTACAATTTATCCGAGGAAGAATATAAACTTGTTCTTAATTTTACACAAAAAAGTTAAAATTATTTTTTAAATATTAAATATACATAAAGAAATTAGAAAAAATGAACAAAATCCGTTATACTATAGTTGTAGTATTATGGAGTATAGTATGAAAAGATTATTAACGGTATTGTTGGTATTATATATGGGTTGTGCTGTTGCGGCGGCAAAATCAGGGGCTTCCGCAGGTGGCTCGCGCGGCGGAGGTTCACATTCTCATTCTTCGCATGGCTCTTCTCATCATGGTTCGCATCATTCCGCCAGACATCATAGCAGTCATTCCTCATCCGGCGGGAATTCCCATCCTGTGTATTTGGTTAGAACCGAAAATAATCAAAGCGAGGTCAAATTTCAAAATTGTGATGAGCATTATGCGATAACAAAAACCACTACAAATGTTTATTCTGACGGTACGAGACGTTCTTTTTCAAGCAGTACGATTTATAATGCGGACGGTACCGTATTTGAAAGTGACTGTACCAGTGTGAAGCATACGATTTATAACGATCAACATTATTTTATTGTCGGGAAACGTGACGGATACAGTATAATTGATAACGATGGTAAGACCGTCACAAGTAGAAATTATTCATTTATGAAAGAACTTGAACCGAATCGCATTCTTGTAAAAAGGGATAAAAAACACGGAATAATTGACCTTCGGGATGAAGTGGTTGTTCCTGTCAAATATCAAAATTTTGAAAACGTAAATAAGCGTATTATGATTGCAAAACTCAACGGATATTATGGGGTTGTGGATTTTGATAATAATACATTAATTTACCCCGATTGTGACAAAATAAAAACATTATATGATACTATGGTATTGAAAAGATATGGCAAATACGGATTGGCAAACCTTGAGGGTGAAAAAATTCTGGAGCCTCACTATGACAAAATCAAAAAGCTTGGCGAATACATACTTGTAAAAAAAGATAATAAATAGGGGGTTCTCAATTCGGATGGAGAATTCATCGCTGAAATAATTTATAAGAAAATAAAACTTGAAAGAAACAGACTTAAGGGAATTCAAGAAAATTCTGTCTGGAAAGATATTAAAACCGGCAGCATTTAATATGTCCGTATCTGACGTTAGTATTTTGTATATTCATACTACAGTTAATCTCTACAATAAATCTGAATATACAAATTACCCTCATTTTATTTCATACGGGAATCTAAGGCGATTTCCGTATTTCCCATATAAAATATTTATGATAAAATTCAACTATGATAGAACGTTATTCAAGAAAAGAAATGTCAAAAATTTGGGTTTTGGAGTCCAAATTCAATTATTATCTGCAAGTTGAGCTTGCAGTTTGCGATGCGTACGCACGACTCGGTCAAATTTCCGCGGATGCGGCAGGGGAAATTCGCAAAAAAGCAAAATTTTCTCTTGAACGAATTGATGAGATTGAAAAAGAGGTTCGTCATGATGTAATTGCGTTTTTAACTTGTGTAAATGAAAGTCTTGGGGATTTGGGGCGGTATGTTCATGTCGGAATGACAAGTTCTGATGTGATAGATACGGCTTTTGCTTTGCAAATCCAAGATAGCGGAAAAATTATTATTGAAGATTTAAATAAAATACTTTCCACATTAAGAAAAATGGCGCAAGAACATAAAAATACCATCTGCATAGGGCGCTCTCATGGTATCC
>CAMOQI010000207.1 GCA_946622835.1 uncultured Candidatus Melainabacteria bacterium | reverse complement strand
AATTATGTCCATTGCGTATATCAGTAATAATTTGTCTCCGGTAAGAGGTCTGCCTTGCGAATCTACAATACCTATTCTATCGCTGTCGCCGTCAAAAGCAATACCAAAATCCGCGTGGTTTTCTATTACTGTTTTACTTAATGTTTTAAGAGTTGATAAATCACTTGGATTTGGGTGATGATTAGGAAATCTGCCATCAGGTTCTGAAAATAATTCTATCACTTCACAGCCAATTTGTTTGTAAAGTTGAGGCCCTATGATTCCTCCTGTGGCATTTGCACTGTCGACAACTATTTTAATTCCGGCTCCGCAATTGTTAAAGTTTTTAGACATTTCAGATAAGTATTCGGGCAGAATTTCGGTTTTGAAATCAAAATCTTTTAAGTTATTTGGCAAAATTTTCCATTCCACAAAGGTTAGAGCTTTAACTTCTTTAATTTGCTGTTCGTTAAGAGTCTGCTTGTTACAAGTCATTTTTAGCCCGTTATATTCAGACGGGTTGTGGCTTGCCGTTATTATCATAGCACCATCAAGATTATGTGAAATCTCGGAATAGTATCCGATAGGGGTTGGAGCAAGCCCAAGATCTTCAATATGCTCAACTCCGCTATCATTTAACCCGTTTAGAAGTGCCCGTTTTAATCCTGCAGAGTGCAATCTTGCATCTGTGCATACGCTTATTCTTAAGTTATTTGGACTTTTATTTGTATTTTGTGTCAGCCATTTTACATATCCAAAAGCTATGTTGTAAAACAGTTCTTCCGTAATATCCTGATTATATATTCCTCTTATATCATTCTTTCCAAATGCTTGTTCAAATTTATTCATAATTCACTTCTTTCAGTATTTTTATTATAATTAAATAATATCATGAAAAAACATGTTGAAAAATTGCTAAATAATCCGTTTTCGGCGGCTTGGATATTTATTTTCCCGGCTATATTCGGAACTTTGATATTTGTTATTATTCCTATTTTTTGCTCGTTAGGACTGAGTTTTTCACAGTGGGATTTGCTAAACCCTATTAAGTTTGTCGGCTTATTTAATTATAAAAATCTTTTATGCAGTGAATTGTTTTATAAGATTTTTATTAATACTATTGTTTTTGCGCTATCAACTTCTGTTTTTGGTGTTTTAATTCCATTAGTGTTGGCTTCTGTTTTGAATAATAAAATTAGAGGCTCAGAGTTCTATAAATCTGCATATTTTTTACCATTTATTACACCTATGGTTGTAATCGGTATAATTTGGGCATGGATTTTTGATCCTAATATTGGTTTTATTAGTCAATTTTTTAAAATTCATATTAATTGGTTGTATGACGCTAATTTTGCTATGCCAGCCATAATAATTGTCTCAGTCTGGAAGCTTATCGGCTATAATATGATAATTTTTTTGTCATCAATGTCTTCGATATCACAAAGTTTGTTTGACGCTGCAAAAATTGATGGGGCCGGATATATTCAAACATTTAAAAATGTTACAATCCCGCTGCTTTCTCCCACAATATTTTTCGTAATTATAATTACTGCAATAAGCTCATTTCAAGTGTTTGATTTGATATATCTTATGACCCAAGGCGGTCCGTTCGATTCGACAAATGTTTTGGTTTATGATATTTACAAAAATGCTTTTGAGTATTTTGATGTGGGAAAAGCGAGTGCTACAGCCTATGTACTTTTTGGTGTTATTTTAATTCTTACACTTATTCAATGGAGTTTGAGAAAGAAATTGGTTTATAGCGAACCAGATTAAGTTGGTTGTAACAAATTGTAAATTCTATTAAAGTTTTTCAAATAAAATCCGTATTTATACTTGAGAGAGATAAAATACGGAGTGTGTATCAATGTTTGAAGAATTACATCAAAAGAAAGTTCTTTCTGAATTAAGGGATTTAATGAACAAATCAGAAGAAATAAAAGAGGATAAGGATGCGTATTGCGCATTGATGAAAAGATTAATTTTAAATACGTATAGTGTAAATTAGTCGACTGTTGAATGAAATAAATATAAATTCTGCTTAGATTATCATTATGAAAATAGTGATTATTGGCGGAGTTGCTGCAGGCGCAAAAGCTGCGGCAAAGATTAAACGATTATTACCCGATGCAGTTGTTGAAATATACACTGATGATACTCATGTATCTTATTCGTCTTGCGGTTTACCATATTATATAGAGGGCAATTTTACAGATTACAGATCGCTTTTAGTTCGCTCTGTAGATGAATTTAAGGCTGCAGGTATAAATGTTTTTATTCAAACAAAAGTTGATAAAATTTTGCCAAAGCAGCGGCAGATACTTGTCTCCACCGATAATGAAGCAAGGCTTGTTAAATATGACAAATTAATTATTGCAACAGGGGCAAGACCTAAGATTCCTAATATAAAAGGGGTAAATGATTTTGAAAATATTTATACCTTAAGGCGGGTTGAAGACGGTATAAAAATTCGTGAAAAAATGCTTCAATCCTCACATGTAACAATTATCGGAAGCGGATTTATCGGTCTTGAAATGCTTGAAGCTTTTGTTAAAAACGGGCTTAAAGTAGATGTAATTGAGCACAATCAACATATAATGAAATCTTTTGATCCTGATATGTCAGAATTATTAAGGACAAGATTAGAATCGAGTTCGGAGGGGAAATATAGGTTTCATACAAGTGAAAGCGTTGTTGAGTTTATCGGGACAAATAAAGATGCGAATATTGTCAGAACTCAGTCAGGACTTGAGATAAAAACTGATATGATTTTGTTATCAACAGGAATTATTCCAAATTCTGAATTAGCATCTGACGCAGGAATTGAAATTGGTTCAACCGGCGCAATAAAGGTAAACAAAATTATGGAAACATCTATAGATGATATTTATGCTTGCGGTGATTGTTGTGAGGAAACCCATATAGTGAGCGGTCATCCGGTTTGGATTCCCCTTGGTTCAACCGCAAATAAAGAAGGTAAGTGCGCCGCATTAAATGCTGCAGGGCATTATAATGTTTTTGAGGGTGTTTTGGGTTCAGTTGTTTCAAGGTGTTTTGATACAACAATTGCTATGACAGGTCTGAGCGAAAATGATGCGATTAGTGCAGGAT
>CAMOQI010000206.1 GCA_946622835.1 uncultured Candidatus Melainabacteria bacterium | reverse complement strand
GGATGCCACGATTACATCGTGAGCACGCACGCAGCTTTTTACGCTTCCGCTAAAAGCTAGCTGGCTGCATACCTGATTAGTACGGCTCGAATTTTCTCGCCTACTACTCCGGTGTCATCCCGACCATTTAAAAAAGCCGACGGATGTCGGTTTTTTTTATTGGATGCCACGATTACATCGTGAGCACGCACGCAGCTTTTTACGCTTCCGCTAAAAATTTTCCTTTAGTTGACTTGAAAGCGTGTTTATAATATATTTACCCCTAGAGAGACAGACTAATAAGGATTAGGGAAAGTGGATTTTATAAAATTAACAATAGATTTTTTGGGATTACTTGCAAAATTCGTAGGTAACTATGGTTGGGCGATTATACTTTTAACGATTATTGTACGTGGTGCGATGTGGAACCTTAATGTTCAGCAACAACGCTCAATGAAACAGATGCAAAAACTACAGCCAAAAATGAAAGCCATCCAAGACAGATATCAAAGCAATCCCCAGCTTATGCAGCAAAAAATGATGGAGTTTTATAAGGAACACAAATTTAATCCTGCGGGCGGATGCTTACCGTTATTGATTCAAATGCCTATATTCATTTTGCTGTACTCTGCACTTATAAGCCCATTATTTATACAAACAGCAGGAGATCAGCACTTTCTGTTTATAAAGAGTTTGGCAACAACAATGAGAGCAACTGCCGGAATCTCTGACAACGGAGAATTAGGAGCTTCAAAAGGCGACAAATTTGTACTGGGAAACACTGCAACCGTTTATCTTGAAAACGAAAAAATCCCTAACGTAAAAATTTCCGATCCCGGAACAGCATTGGAAGTTCAAGGCGAACTTGAACCCGGGAAAGACGTAGATTTATCGGTAAGCCTTGACCATATTAAGCTAAAATTCAGCCAACAAGATAAAATTGAAAGAGCCGATTTAACGGTTACAAACAGTAATATAAGAGAGAATGAAACCGTAACGTTTGTTCGCGACGGCGGAGTGTTAAAAGCAACAGTACCTACGGTTGCCGTTAATAAAACTTTGCATTGGGATGTAATAATTCTGATTTTACTGTTTGCAATTACAATGATTATTTCGCAAAAAGTCATGATGGCCACGAATAAGACAGACAATCAAGACCCGACTCAAGCAGCATTGCAAAAATCAATGGGAACCTTTATGCCGTTGATGATTATTGCAACTTTCGTGATAATTCCGATTCCTGCGGGGGTTTTACTATACTTAATTACGAGTAACATTATTCAAATAATACAAACAGTAATTATAAACAAGCAAATTGATGCGGAAGATGAAAAGAAAAATGAAACCGTTGATGATTTGGAATTAAAAAATGCTAAAAAACTAAACTAGACAAATTTTTACAGGATAAACACATGAATATATCCGAATTTGACTATAATTTACCTGAAAATTTAATAGCGCAAATGCCTGCGTCTAAGCGTGAAAATTCAAAGATGCTTGTTCTGAACAGAGTAAACAAAAGCATTGAGCATAAACATTTTTATGACATTGTTGACTACATCGACAAAAACTCAATTTTGGTTCTGAACAACACTAAAGTTCTTCCGGCACGGCTTTATGGTACAAAAGAAACAGGAGCAAAAATCGAAGTATTTTTACTTGAGCCAAAACAGGGAAACACTTGGTCAGCACTTATTAAGCCGTCAAAAAGAATTAAGCCGGATACAGTTATTACAATATCAGATGAATTTTCTGTAAGCCCGATAAAACGACTTGAAGATGACGGGGAATGGCTTGTTGAACTTATATATCAAGGGGATTTTTATGAGGTATTACACAGAGTCGGGAACATCCCGCTTCCGCCATATATAGAAAGAAAGCTATCATCTCAGGAGCTGGAACAATTTGATAATGAGCGTTATCAAACGGTTTATGCAAAAGATGAGGGTTCTGTTGCCGCGCCGACAGCGGGTTTGCATTTTACAAAAGAAATATTACAAAAGCTGAAAGACAAAGGGGTTGAAATTGCTTACGTAACCCTGAATGTTGGTTTGGGGACCTTTAGACCTGTAAAATGCGAAAACGTATTGGATCACAAAATGCACTCGGAAACCTTTGAGATAACGCAGGATGCAGCAGATATAATAAACAAGGCAAAACAACAGGGGAAAAAACTCATTGCTGTTGGAACAACCACCGTCAGAACGCTGGAAACGGCTTATCAAAAATTTGGGTGTATAAAAGCCTGCAAAGATAATTCGGAACTGTTTATTTACCCGCCATACGAATTTAAAGTTGTTGATAATCTGATTACAAATTTTCACCTGCCAAAATCTACACTACTGATGCTTGTAAGCGCCTTAGCAGGAAAAGATTTTATTTTTGAAGCATATCAACAGGCAATTAAAAATAATTATCGCTTTTTCAGCTATGGCGATTGTATGTATATCAAATGACCCAATTCGTCGCTTCACGCCCCTTCCCCCCCCATAATGTAAATATTTCTCTTGAATATTACGAGAAGGTTTTAAATGATCGTTCAATATTTTTAGCGATTTCACTTCTTATAGATTCAATCTGTGTTTGAAGCGCATTATGTTCAGAATCCAGCTTATTGATTTCGAGTTGGAAACGTTTATCTTTTGTTTGGATTTCGTGCATAGTTTGTTCATATTGAGCTTCTGCACGAGCGATGGCATCTTGGTCGGATTCTATAGTAAGCTCGGATGCGTCTGTATGTATAATTTCATTCCATTTGTATTTGTTTGCGGTGTTAATTTCATCATTTTGGATGCGCGACATTACGACTATACCTTGAGATAGGACATCCGCAAGCCAGCTTTTACTTGTTGCAAAATGGGGGTCAAGAACCTTGTATGCTTGTTTAAACTCGTCTTTTTGGGTATTCATAGCTTCTAAGAGATACTTTCTGTAATACTCATAATTATCTTCCATACCCTCTTTGATACGGATACGGTCGCTTTCGTCAGAACCGTTCATACGATACCACAAGTTTGTGTACCATTGGGATTTTTCAGCATCTTTAAGTTCATATTCGGCAATTTCGATATATTGCGGCTCCCCGTTATCTGACTGCGATTGAGGTTGAGGTTCTCTTTTTTTCCATTTGT
>CAMOQI010000205.1 GCA_946622835.1 uncultured Candidatus Melainabacteria bacterium | reverse complement strand
GAGGATGTTGTTTTACCCGAACCTTGCAGACCCAGCATCATAATAATACTTGGGTGTGCAGATAGATTCAGCGGTTGAAGTTCTTTTCCTAAGATATTTATTAATTCATCGTTAACTATTTTAATTAATTGTTGAGAGGGATTTACTCCTTGTAAAACGTTTTCCCCTTCGGCTTTATCTTTAATTGCCGAGATAAAAGATTTTACAACCCGCAAATTCACGTCAGCCTCTAAAAATGCACGTCTTATTTCTCGCAATGCTTCTTGCATGTTATCTTGTGTTAATTCTTGAGAGCGTGTTTTTGAAATTATATCCTGTAATTTTTCACTTAAATTATCAAACATAAAATATATCCCTTTTAATATTATAGAAAGATTTTAACATAAAAATACTTAACAAAAAAACCGCCCTATAAAGAGCGGTTTTAAAATTTATATCAGACTTAAATTAGTCTTGAGCATGTCCTGCTGTTTTTAAAACATCACGCATTTTGTGAATAACCATTTCTTTAACAGCGGTTCTGCCCGGTCCCATATATTCTCTCGGGTCAAATTTTTCAGGATGTTCTACAAAGAATTCTCTGATTGTAGATGTCATCGCAAGTCTTAAATCAGTATCTATGTTTATTTTTGCAACTCCGTGTTGTGCTGCGTAAGTAAGCATTTCTTCAGGAACACCTTGAGCATCCGGCAAGTTTCCGCCAAATTTATTACATTTTGCTACAAACTCTTTCGGAACAGATGATGAACCGTGAAGTACAATCGGATAATCTCCGAATCCGGCTTCACGTAATGCATCTTTGATTTCTTTTAATCTTTCAAAGTCTAATTTTGCTTCCCCTTTGAATTTATACGCACCATGTGATGTTCCGATAGCAATTGCCAAAGAATCGCACCCTGTTTGTTTTACAAATTCAACAGCTTCTTTAACATTTGTATATTTTGCATCTTTAGCATCAACATTAACATCATCTTCAACGCCTGCCAGTTTTCCAAGTTCAGCTTCAACCGAAACCCCGCGTTCATGGGCATAATCAACAACTTGTTTTGTCACTCTGACATTTTCTTCAAACGGGAATCTTGAACCGTCAATCATAACTGATGAAAATCCGCCATCAATACATGCTTTACAGATTTCAAAATCTGCACCGTGATCTAAGTGTAATGCGATAGGTACAGTAGTTGTTGCAAGTGCTGCTTCTACTAATTTTAAAAGATATGTTTGATTAGCATATTTTCTTGCGCCTGCTGAAACTTGCAGAATAATTGGTGATTGTGTTTCTTCAGCAGCTTCTGCAATACCTTGTAAAATTTCCATGTTGTTAACATTGTAAGCACCGATTGCGTATCCGCCGGCAAGTGCTTTTTTGAACATCTCATTTGTTCCGACTAATTTTCTTTCAGCCATTTTGACTTTCTCCTTCTTTTATTTATATTGTCGGGTAAAAGCCCGACCTACTACCTTTAATATCCTGTAGTTTTAATCTATAACAAACAAAACATAACATCAAGTTTTGGAATAAATAATTCCAAAATAATTGTTTAATTTTTGCCAAAAACGATATTAAACCATTGTGGATAAAGACGGCGCAATAGAAATAAATTGACGAACCAAATCAGCATCCCATTGAGTTCCTGCGCCTTCTTTCAAGATTGCGCATGCTTTTTCAACAGGCATTCCTTTTCTGTAAGGTCTGTCGCTTACAAGTGCGTGATAAGCATCCGCAACAGATACAATCCTTGCCGAAAGCGGGATTTGATCACCTTTTAATCCTTCCGGATAACCTTTTCCGTCAAGTCTTTCGTGGTGATACTTGACAATAGGAATTAAATCTCTTAAGGCTTCATTCGGTTCCAATACTTTTTCAGCACCAATTGTCGGGTGTTGTTTCATAATTTCCCATTCATCGTTGTCAAGTTTGCCGGGTTTTTTGAGTACATTTTCAGGAATGCCGATTTTACCCACGTCATGAAGCATGGCACCTATTTTAATTCTTTCAACTTCTGCTTCCGGCAAGTTAATTGCGCGGGCCAAAGCTTCCGAATAACGGGAAACTGAGGTTGAATGACCTTTGGTATAAGGATCTTTTGCATCAATTGCGCCTGCTAAGGATGTTACCATTTCCATTAAGTGATTGTAGTTAACAATTTCTTCTTGGTTAAATTTGTGTACTAATTCTTCTTCAAAATTTATACCTATCTGAGCATGACGTTTTGCAAGTACCCCTGCAAAGGATTCTAATGCGACATCATCCCAGAAGTTATAATCAGCAGAGCTTACTATTGCAGACATTCCTTCTTTATAGCCTTTTGCTTGTGAAATAAACATAGCTTGTTCCGCTAATATCAAGAGTTTTTCCTGATCAATTGTACATTCGGGATATGTTGAAATTCCGACAGAAACTTTAATAGGTCCAACATCATCTACAAAACAGCAAGATAGGCAATACGTAATATATTCTGCCAAATATTTTGCATCTTTTGTGTTTGTTTCCGGCATGATAACGGCAATTTCATCTCCGCCGTACCTGCCTGCCGAATCATTTGCTCGAATATTTTGTTTTATTTTTTCGGCAATTGTTTTTATTACCTCATCTCCTTTGGCATGTCCGAGTTCTCTGTTGATTCTTGAAATATTGTTAACATCAAACATAACAACAGATAATGGGGTGTTTGTATCTTTTGCCTTTGCGAGTTCTTTTGCCAAAATCTCTTGGAATCCTCTGTGATTGTATAATGAAGTCAAAGTATCAGTGTTGGCAAATTTGTTTGTCTGTTCTTGCAATTGCAAATTGTGAATATACATACCCATATAATTTGCAATAAATGTAGAAAGATTAGAATTGATATTTGCTGCACTTTGTCCGATTATCATTATGCCTATGCACTTGTTAACAGAAATCATCGGAACTATAACCGAACTGGTTTTTACAATATATGGAATATTTAAATAATTTATATTGTCCTGAGTGATATATTGTTTTGTGTTAAAGCACTCTATCATCGGGTTGAGTTCGTCTGATAAAAATACTTTTGACGAATAAGTATTGCCGGTTTTGGAGAATAATTTAAGATTTATACATTTTGATTTTTCATGCAGGAAGCCAAAGCCG
>CAMOQI010000204.1 GCA_946622835.1 uncultured Candidatus Melainabacteria bacterium | reverse complement strand
TTTCCGGATAAAGGGCCATCATATCAAGAGCTTTTTTACTTACCAAACGAAAATCGGAATGATTTTGCGGAATTTTTGCTCCCAAAACATTCATAAGCTTATAAAACATCAAAGCCGTGTGTTTTTTTATGAAGCCATCAGTTTTTCTGTCATTTCTAATACCCAATACAACTTCATAACCTTTTTGATATTCGTCAATAAATTTTTCTATCGCAAATTCATCTTGCTGCAAATCCGCATCAATAGAAACAGCACAGTCACAACCAAACCTTCTGACACCTTCCAAACCGGCAATCAAAGCTTTTTGGTTACCATAATTTCTAATAAACTTTAACCCCTTAACCTTTGAATTATATTTTGCATGAAGTTCTGAAATTATATTCCAAGTATTATCAACAGACCCGTCATCAACAAAATAAATATAACTTTTATCGGATATTTTATTTTTTGAAATCAAAATATTCAAAAGTTCTACTAATTTATTACAAGTGGAATCTAAACATAACTCTTCGTTAAAACAAGGTACAACAATAGCTAAAACAGGTATTTGCATTCTTACTCCTTTATATTATGATTATACAATCAACAATAAGGATTTGCAAATGACTAACAAAAAATTTATACTAAACGCGGATGATTTCGGATTAAATATTTCTAACAACAAAGCAGTACTTGAAGGTTATACTAACGGTTTCTTAACAAGTGCAAGTTTGTGCGCAAACGGACAAGCTTATGAAAATGCAGTACACGATATCCTGCCGGATTGCCCTAATCTTGGCATTGCCGCTCATCTTAACATTATGGAAGGCAAAGCATTAACAAATTGTCCGCTATTAACAGACTCAAACGGCTATTTTAACAAGAATTATGCATATTTAATCTTGAAAAAAAATAATAAATATTTGCTGCAACAAATAGAAAACGAATTTCGCGCACAAATTGAAAAAATCAAAAATAATACAGAAATTGATCATCTTGATTCTCATGTACACACTCACGCAATTCCCGAATTTTTCGAGATAACATGCAAGTTAGCACAGGAATACGAAATAAAATTCGTCAGAACACAATTTGAAGAATTGTATTTTATCCCAAGATTTGAGAAGCATCTCACAATAAAATATCCTATTAACATGCTAAAAATAGCGCTCTTGCAAGATTATACAAAAGCCAACAGAAGAACAATAGATAAATATCAACTCAAAACAAATGATTTTATAATCGGGGTAGGTTATACCGGCATGATGGACTCAGATGCAATAGAATACGGACTAAAGCCTTTAAATGAGGATTGCATTGTAGAGGCTCTTATCCATCCGAAAAAATATGACAATTCCACAAAAGATTCCCACACCAGAGAATTTGGAATTACTCAAGATATAACACTCAAGGACACAATTTCAAGATTAGGATTTGAAATTACAAATTATAAAAATTTAAAATAATGAAACATATAACGGCTATTTTTCTAATACTGAGTTCTGCAATATTTATACTTTTTGTTGCACTGATATCACGATACAGCACAATTACTAAAGTTATATCGCCAACCGTTTTTGAAATCAGCACATCTTCAAACAAGTCGGCTCATCGCGAAAAGGTATGCGCCGATTCTATAGAAACTTTTTCACTTAATTTAGACGAAAAAATTATAAACAAATATTCTCAGCAATTTGATATATCAAATGCGGAAGTACTCGGGCTTGGATTTTTAGCTCAAGAATACGCACAAAAACTAATGCAAAACAGAAAAGTTACAATAAAACATATTCAAAATGAGAATGAATGCAAAAGAGCAAAAATAAAAATAAACGGAATGGACTATTCCACACTAATGGCAAATAGCGGGTTTGGAATAGTAAACGGAGAAATCGCAAACAAAGAAAAGTTTAATATAAACCTAAAAAACGCCAAAAAACTTGATCTTGTTATCCTAAATCACCACTCGGATAAATACCACACTCCCAATTGCCCTTACGGACTTGCAGCGCATGACAGTGTAATTATCCCAAAACGACAACTTCCTGCAAATGTTATACCCTGTAAATTTTGTCACAACAGCGAAAACTACAAAATCCCCAAGAAAAATAATACAATAATAGAGCTAAATAAAATAATACATCCGAGCCTTTTGAAAACCGACGGCAATATCAAAATGATTTTTACTGATAACACAAAAATTCTTAAACCCAACAACGATTGCTCTTCAACAGCCTGCAAAGAAGTTCTTAAATTAATTAACGAAACAAAATCAAACCTTGACATAGCAATATATGGGTATGAAAACAATAAAAAGATTACAGAAGCCCTGTATGACGCAAAAAGGCGAGGGGTAAATATTCGTTTTGTATACGATGAAAGTTACAACCCCGAATCAACATTTTACAAAGACAACAACATAATTAAAAACTTAGCAACCGAATCACGATCCGACAGCAACGACTCAAAAACCTCCAGTAATATGATTATGCACAATAAGTTTTTTATATCTGACAATAAAAAGGTTTTCACCGGCTCAATGAATATCTCTCGTTCAGGTCTGTCTGATTTTGATATAAATCATATTATAATTATTGATTCCGAAGATATAGCAAGTCTTTACAAAGCCGAATTTGAGCAAATGCTAAACGGTCGCTTTCACAAAAACAAAATAAAACATAACCTCAACAACCGATTTGTACTCACTAATTCCGAAATTGAAGTATACTTTTCACCTCAAGATAAAGCCACTGCAAGAATTATCGAAATTATTAACAACGCAAAAAACTATATTTATGCACCAACATTTCTTATAACAAACAGAAATATCGCGCAAGCATTACTAAGCGCTAAAGCAAAAGGGGTGGATGTTCGTATACTAATTGATGCAAACGGAGCCACAACAAGCCATACAAAACTTCAGGAATTAAGGAATGCGGGAATTCTCATCAAAACAGAAAATTTTGCGGGAAAATTACATTCAAAATCAATAATAGCAGACGGGGAATATATAATAACCGGTTCAATGAATTTCTCATACAGCGGCGCCGATAAAAATGATGAAAATACTTTAATAATCAAAAATAAAGAACTTGCAGACGCATACAAAACATTCTTTTTGTATCTTTGGACAATTG
>CAMOQI010000203.1 GCA_946622835.1 uncultured Candidatus Melainabacteria bacterium | reverse complement strand
GATTTGGGGTTCAAATGCCCTTATACGGTATAAATGCCGACGTATTTGCAACTCAAGTGCTTGGCAACGGCAACAACCTAATCGGCTTTTTGGATTTATTCACAGGGGGCGCATTAGGAACTGTTTCTATTATGGCACTTGGTATCGGACCGTTCATCACATCTTCAATTATCGTACAACTTGTATCTGTAGTTATTCCGTCATTGGAAAAACTGCAAAAAGAAGAAGGTGAAGCAGGAAGAAGAAAACTGTCGCAATACACCAGAATATTTACGGTTGTTTTGGCAGTTTTTCAATCTTTTATATTCATGTTGTATTTACAACACTTACCGGGGGCAATCATTTCAAATATTAGTCCGATTACCTTCTACGTAAGTTCTATAATCACATTAACAGCCGGAGCTGTTCTTGTTATGTGGTTGTCTGAGTTGATTACCGAAAACGGTATAGGTAACGGCGGTTCTTTGATAATCTTTTGCGGGATTTTGTCGGGGATTCCGATATACGCACAAAGAACGGCACAAATCGTTCAGGCAAATTCAAGAATGCAATTAAGCCTGTTAGTGCTATTAGCAATATTTTTCCTTGCGATGATTCTTATCGTAATCATGCAAGAAGCTGTGAGAAAAGTTATTATTGTAAACCCTAAAAGACAAATCGGGAATAAAGTTTATGGCGGCATGAATTCATTTATACCGTTTAAACTCAATCCCGGCGGGGTTATGCCAATTATCTTTGCAATTGCAATTCTGTTGTTTCCTTCAACAATTATTGCACTTGTAGGAAATGCCGATATTAAATCTATGGCGGTTAAAAACTTTGTTATGTCACTTAACCATTGGCTAAGCCCAAGCGGAATTACGTATTATCTTATCTATGTCGGCTTAATTATTGCGTTGACATTTTTCTACGCATCAATTATGCCCAATATGCAGCCAAAAGATATTGCGGATAATTTGAAAAAATACGGCTCATCAATCCCTGGGATCAAACCCGGACGCCCGACAGCAGAAGCTCTTGATAAAATATTAACAAAAACCACATTTATCGGAGCCGTAGGCTTGGGTATTGTTGCATTGATTCCGTCATTTGCAAGTTACGCAACAAGAATAGAAACCCTGCAAGGGATTGGAGCAACATCTTTAATCATTATGGTTGGGGTTGCGCTTGACTTAATAAACCAAGTCAAAACACACCTCCTTGCAAGAAATTACGAATCATTCTTGAAAGATATGTAAGTAGGTAATTAAACAGAAAAAGTAAGACGGACAAAAATAAAAGTTCGTCTTATTTTTTTTACTTAATATTATTAAATACATAAACAGCCGCATCTGATAAAGGTTCAGCAATTCCGTCGTGAATTATAAACGGATAAATATCTGTAACATCTTTCCTGTCAACTACACAATTGAACGCCGGAGAATTAGATTTCCTTGGCAGCACATTTCTTCCCTTTGTACATTTAACCACTTTATTTGGAGGGGCTGTACCATTAACATCAATTACGCCGACACAACCCGAACCCAAATTGCTTCTGCTGCCCCTTTGAAAATACACTTCCTCAATTGATGAGCCGGTACAAATATAATTACCAAGAGATCGAGACAAAATAATAAGTGTGCCATCTGCCAGTGTATACATAGGAGTATTACCTGTCATGCTATCTGCACCTAAAATACCATCATTTCTTGGGGTGTAATGCTGACCGGAGGGTGTTGTTAAATCATTTCTGTTAGCATATTTATAGTCTAACGTGTTCAGCGTTGCATTAAAAATTGCACAGATACTTTGCTTACTATCCGGAGTATGAGAGCCGCCTGTACTACCGCAAGAAGAATTTAACCCTGAATAGTCAAAACCATACTGTGCAAGAGAAATTCTACCGGCATTACTCAAAGAGGCAAGCACCTTTTTATATTTTGTTGCATATTGAGTTGCTCGAATACTTGTAATCAGGCTCGGAATAACCATCGCCGCCACAATCCCGACAACCCCAAGAGTAATGAGAACTTCAGCAAGAGTAAACGCAAAATTTTTACGGAGTCTTTTTATTGGCGTTAAAATCGTTGCACCAAGCGGGCTTTCAGCTACCCCCGCCCCTTGAAAAGCGCTGGTATTACTGGATTTTAGCATACTTTACTCCTCGCATTATTAACGTCTACTGATATTTTAACGTATATTTGAATATTTTTCAAGTGGGGTCCTCGGCCGGAGCGACCGAAGAATCTTGCCCTCCCCTAAAGAATAGGGGAGGGTGGCGGAGGCGCCAGCCGGAGTCGGGTGGGGTATGATATATTTACCCCCACTGCGCTTTGGATAACGCGGATAATTTACCCTCTGTCATTGTCCGGAGGAAAGACTGACAAATATTGAGCAATGTAATCACACAAATTCCCCGAACAAAACCCCATTTTCACACTGTATAATTCGTACGTTTTGCAATGTATTATATAAATCTTCTCTATCTGATCTGATTTGAACGGTAAGGTAATTTCGAGTTACCCCTTTTAAATTATTACTATGCCTGTCTCTGTGCTTTTCAATCAGAACTTCATGGATCTTACCAATATTTTTATCAATAAATTTATTATATTTTTCCTTAGAAATCTTCTTTATAATCTCGGCTCTTTTATTTTTCACCTCATCATCAACCTGACTTGGCATATCTGTCCCAACAGTGCCCGACCTTTTGGAATACGGAAAAGTATGGATTTGAATAAGTCCTGATCTTTCAAGATTTTTACGAGTAATCTCAAAATCCTCGTCTGTCTCTCCCGCAAAACCAACAATTATATCACTTCCTACAAACGGAAGGTCAAAGACAGCATTAATTTTTTCAATGAGGTTTAAATAATCTTCCGTCTTATAAAATCTATTCATCGAACTAAGAGTTTTATCATTTGCAGATTGCAATGACAGGTGAAAATGCGGACAGAACTTTTCTGATTTTGACAAAAACTCAAGTAATTCATCGGTAATTTCTGTCGGATTCAATGAACCTAATCTGTAACGGGGACTTAAAGTTTTTTCTTCAATTTGTCTTAACAAATCAATCACTGAAAGACCCCATTCTCTTCCCCACTGTCCTATATGAATCCCTGTTAAAACGACCTCCTTAAAACCGCCTTGCGAAAATTTATTTATTTGATCAATAATAAAATCCGCATGTGCACTTCTGCTTTTC
>CAMOQI010000202.1 GCA_946622835.1 uncultured Candidatus Melainabacteria bacterium | reverse complement strand
TCAAAGGCTCTTACAATAACAAGGGTTAAAATAGCCAAAAAAGTTCCGGCAAAAGCGATATCAAACATGCCTGCACCGCATGCCATACCTATACTTGCAGCAATCCACAATGTCGCTGCTGTAGTCAAACCCAAAACTATCGGCCCGTTTCTTAAAACGGTTCCGGCACCAATAAAACCAATACCTGTTACTATTTGTGCGGCTACACGCCCTGTATCTCTCAAGCCTGTTGCCTGCAAAGGATCAACATTATCCCCCGGGGCAAACGTCGGAAAACCGTATATTGAAATAAGAGTGAACACACAAGCGCCCAAACATACCAAAATATGAGTTCTTAAACCTGCATACTTGTTTGTAAGCTCTCGCTCCAGCCCCACACAAAATCCAAATACCACAGCCAACGATATTCTGATAAAAAATTCCATATTAATTAAATTTTCCATACATCCATCCTTTTATTTATAAATATTTTCTCTGTACGATTCTAAATGTTTTGCTTTTGACAAGATCTCATTACTTTCTTTTATTCGACCTGTTTTTGCCAATAGTGCCGACTTTAAATAAAGCGCATCCACATACGCCGGAGAAATTGAAAGAGCTTTTTGCACGTAATACAAGGCATCATCCGTTTTCCCTTCTTGGTTAAGCAATTCACTCTTATAATAATAAGTTGATACCTTTACGGAATCTTTTGACATCAACTCATCTATTATGTTTCCCGCCTTAGCGTATTCTTTCTTTATTAAATATATTTGCACCAATCTGCTTTTGTCATTTATAATTTCAGCATATTTTAAAGCATTGTCGTAGTCTTTCATTTTCATATAAGAATATACCGCAATTGAAGCATTTGAAGTGTTCATTGCTCCTAATTTTTCCAATTGCTCAAAATATTTTATCGCGGTTGAATAATCCCCCGTCAAGACCAGCAGTGGCAAAATACTGTTTCTCGTATATACTTTTTGAAACACAAACACCGAAGTTTGTACGGATTTTTTTTGAAGTGATATTCTACATTGAACATCTTTTGCCCAAAAACCTGCCCACAAAAATAAAAATGGCAATACTGCAAGCACAACAAAAAATACAAACACAATAACCAATGGAAATATTTTTGATTTAATTTTAGAAAACTTTATTTCCGTAACCAATGCCCTAATTAACCTCTTACCTTGCTTTGCGGATCAAGTATATCTCTAATTGTATCACCTATCACATTAAAGGCAAGAACTGATACAAAAATTAAAAATCCGGGAGTCAAAAGCCAAGGTCTGTAAATAATATTTGTAAATTCTTGAGCCTCTTTAAGCATATTTCCCCAACTTGCATCGGGTTGTTGTATACCTAATCCCAAAAAACTCAACCCCGACTCAGATAATATATAAGAAGGTACGGACAAAGTCATTGCAACAATTACAAAACTTGTCGTCTGCGGTAAAATATGCTTCATGATAATTCTTAATTTAGATGCACCGATAGATTTTGCAGCTTGAACATATTCTTGCGTCTTTACAGATAAAACCATTCCCCTGACAACCCTTGCAAATCCTGCCCAGCCTATCAACGCTAAAATAATAACTATTAACAAAACCCTCTGAGTACTCGTCATCCCCGACGGTAAAACCGATGCCAAAATTATTAACAAATAAAAACTCGGAATAGACATTACAGCTTCTGCAAATCTCATCATAAAAGCATCCGTCTTACCCCCAAAATAACCCGAGATTCCACCGTACAATAACCCAATCGGGAACAGCACCAACAACGCCAAAAATCCGATTGTCATTGAAATTCTGCCGCCAAATAACAATCTTGAAAAAACATCTCGCCCGTTTATATCTGTTCCCAATATAAAAATCCTGCCATCAGAATCTGTAGTATACAGGTGTTTTTTTGCGGGAATAAGGCCTAAAAATTTATACGGTTCACCGTCCGCAAAAAACTTTATATAATGTTTTTTAGTCCTGTCTAAATTATACTTTATCTCAAGAGTATTTGAATCAAATTCTCTTATATAGTTATAAGTGTACGGCCTTGACAATCTGCCGCTTTCATCTATTGTAAAAACTTTTGAAGGAGGGACATATGCCATTGTCCTGTCAGAAAAATCCTTCGTATAAGGTGCTATAAAATCAGCCATAAACAACGCCAAATAAATAACCCCCAATACCAAAAGAGCAATCCGCGCAAATTTATCTTTCCACAATTTAGTAAAAACTTCTCCTATCATGCCTTACCTCGAATTCTTGGGTCAGTCATAATAAGAAGAATATCCGCAAGTAAATTCCCTAAAATAAGCATCACCGCACCCATCATCAATGATGCCATCACAAGATTTATATCAGATTTTAAAACCGCCTCCAAAATCAATCTGCCAAGACCGGGATATTGAAAAACGTACTCCGTCAATGCAGCTCCACTCAACAATCCAGCGAATTCAAAACCTAACAATGTAATCATGGGATTAAGCGCATTTCTCAGAGCATGTTTATACACAACCGTAAACTCAGATAAACCCTTCGCCCTTGAAAATTTCACATAATCACTATCCAAAACATCCAACATATTTGCTCTCATTTGCCTTTGCAAGCCTGCCAAAGATATAGTAAAAAGAACAGTTACAGGTAAAACCAAATGATAAGCAACATCAGCAAATTTACCCCAAAATGACATCTGCCCAAAATTCGGACTTGTTAATCCCCCTATCGGGAACCATCCCGTTTTTACCGCAAACATCAACAATAAAACCGCAAAGAAAAACGAAGGAATTGCCATTCCAATACTTGTTATCACCGTCAATATCCTGTCAAAAGGGGTTTTCCAATTTACCGCTGCAATTATCCCCAAAGGTACACCGACAAGCCAAGTCAAAAATATTACAATCGTTGTAAGCAGCAACGTATTTGGAATTCTCTCTTTTAATTTTTGACTGACTTTTTCTCCGGTTGATGTCACACCCAAATCTCCTTGCACAAAAGACAAAGCCCATTTCCCGTATTGCACAATTATAGGCTTATCCAACCCGAGACGCTTCCGCTCCTTTTCAACCGTAACAGGGGATATTGAAGGATTTAATTTTAATTCCGCCAACGGATCAACAGGAGAAAGCCTTATTATAAAAAAGCTTATCATTGAAACCAATATTAACAAAGGAATCGTCTGCAATATCCGTTTGAATATGTATTTT
>CAMOQI010000201.1 GCA_946622835.1 uncultured Candidatus Melainabacteria bacterium | reverse complement strand
AAATACTGTAATCGTATATTTGTGAATTGTATTGAGAATAATGAAAATTATTATCTCTGGCTAATTTCGGCATCTAATCCGAGTCCTCCCTAAGGTTATAACGAAATGATACACTATTGTCTAACCGTGTGGCAAGTTGTTAACAATATTTTCATAAAAATAAAATGAAAATCTTCTCAATTCTTAAATTTTCATTAATTATGTTAATTATTCTTTTGTTTATGTTAGACTCTAAATAAAAGTAAACTTGGAGAGAGTGCTATATATGATAAAAACATTATTAAAGCTTTTGGGCGATCCGAATGAAAAAAAAGTTAAATCCATCATGGGGATAGTTGAGCATATAAATGCGTTAGAACCTGAATTTGCGCAAATGACAGATGATGAACTAAAAGCAAAGACTCAGGAATTTAAAGATATTTTGGCTAAAAGACCTACTTCAAACAATTTTAAAGAAGATTTAAAATTGGAAAAAGAAGCTTTGGATAAAATACTTCCCGAAGCTTTTGCAACGGTACGTGAGACAGGTAAGCGCGTGTTAAACATGCGTCATTTTGATGTGCAATTGATTGGCGGATATTTTTTGCATAACGGTCATATTGCGGAAATGAGAACAGGGGAAGGTAAAACGTTAGTTGCGACATTGCCTGCATATTTGAATGCTTTAACCGGTAAGGGAGTGCATGTTGTTACGGTCAATGATTATTTGGCAAAACGTGATGCTGATTGGATGGGTAAGATTTATAAATTTTTAGGTTTATCTGTCGGGGTTATTTTATCGGCAGGTGATGGAGCAAGGGATTTTGATGTTAAGCGTGATGCTTATCGCTGCGATATCACATACGGTACAAATAATGAATTTGGGTTTGATTATTTGCGTGATAATATGGCGGGAAGCAAAGAGGCTCTTGTTCAAAGGCCGTTTAACTATGCAATTATCGACGAAGTTGACAGTATTTTGATAGATGAAGCCAGAACACCGCTGATTATAAGCGGTCGATTAGCTCAATCTGCGGAAACGTACAGAATGATGGCAAAAGTTGCCCCTCAATTGGTAAAAGAAAAAGATTATACCGTTGATGAAAAAAATAAGAATGTAATTTTAACCGAAGATGGTATAGACAGAGCTCAAGAGCTTATTGGAGTTAAAGATTTATTTGATATCCAAACAGAATATGCCCATCACTTGCTCCAAGCATTGAAAGCTAAAGAGTTATTTGTGAAAGATACGGACTATGTTGTAAAAAATGGCGAAATCATGATTGTTGATGAATTCACCGGTCGTTTGATGGAGGGCAGACGTTGGTCAGACGGTTTACACCAAGCGATAGAAGCAAAAGAGGGGGTTGAAATCCAAGATGAAACTCAAACTCTTGCAAGTATAACTTTCCAAAATCTGTTCAGATTGTATCCAAAACTTGCCGGTATGACAGGTACGGCAATGACGGAAGAAGCTGAATTCGGTAAAATTTATAATTTAGAAGTTACTTCAATCCCTACAAACAAACCTGATATCAGAATAAATTATCCGGATGTAATTTATAAATCGGAAGTCCAAAAATATTTGGCGGTTGTGGATGATATAGTTGCTCAACATAAGATAGGCAGACCTGTTTTGGTCGGTACAATTTCAATTGAAAAGTCGGAATATGTTTCGGATTTATTGAAACAGCGCGGAATTCGCCATAATGTATTGAACGCAAAGCACCACGAACGGGAAGCCCATATTATTGCTCAAGCAGGCAGAGTTGGGGCGGTTACGATTGCGACAAATATGGCAGGGCGTGGAACAGACATTTTGCTTGGGGGTAATGCGGAATATTTGGCAAAAGCCAATCTTGAAGAGCAAGGGGTGGATGAAAACCATCCCGAATATGAGAAATTAAAAGAGGAAGCATTAGCTGTTGCTCGTAAAATAACCGAACATGAGCATGAAAAAGTTGTGGAAGTTGGCGGTCTTCATGTAATTGGTACTGAACGCCATGAATCTCGCCGTATTGATAACCAATTAAGAGGTCGTGCAGCTCGTCAGGGAGACCCCGGATCTACAAGATTTTTCTTGTCTTTGGAAGACAATCTGATGAGAATATTCGGTGGTGAAAAAATCACACAACTTATGACTATGCTGAATGTTCCTGAAAATATGGCGATTGATTCTCCGTTGATTACAAAACAGATTCAATCGGCTCAGAAGAAAGTTGAAACATTCCACTTTGATATGCGAAAATCCGTACTTGAATATGATGATGTAATGAATATCCAACGTGAGAAATTTTACCGCCAAAGGAGAAAGGTTCTTGAGGGAAAAGATTTACAAGGCGATATATATTACATGATAGAACGAGAAGTCGATAGGCTTATCAGAAGTTATATTTCGCCCGAACAAAAAGTCGAAGAATATGTTTATGAGGATTTAGAAACTTTGATTAAAGAGCTTCATTCGACAGTCCCGCAACTATCATCATTTGAAATTTCAGATATTCAAAATATGCGCTTTGAACCTATGTATAACAAAATAAAAGATTTTGTTATAGAAGCTTATAAAACGCATGAGATAGAAATAATTGAATTTTACAATAAAGTTGTTCAAGATTATGGAGCAAATTATGAACTTCAAGAGCCGTTTTCGGATCATAATGTTGTAAGACAACTTGAAAAAGATATTCTGTTAAAAGTTGTGGATAACAAATGGATAGATCATTTGCACAATATCGACATGCTCAGAGAAGGTATCGGTCTTCGCGCGTACGGACAAAAAGATCCGCTTATTGAATACAAAAGAGAAGCATATGATTTATTTAATAAAATGATGTATGAAATTCAAAGCGATACAGTAAAACATTTGTTCAGAACCAGATTTGGAGTGCAGGTCGTAGGTGCTGAAAATAACGAGAATTCGCTGTAATAATAGTTTTAAATTCAATGCTTGACATAAAATTTTTATATCATATTATAGAGCTTGTGCGTAAGCGTAGTTGAATTTTGAAAATATCTAATAACAAATTCTCAAAATTTATTTAAAAAACTACTTGACATAAAAAATTTTAGTAGTATGATGGAAAAACCGAGAGATAAATAGCTTGGTTTTTTAATACCCCGATAGCTGACAGCTTTAAGATGAGCTGGACGCGTTGGAGCCGAAAGTACCCAGTACATTGAAAAGGGAATAGCAGAAGACGAGTGTGTCAAAAAGACATACA
>CAMOQI010000200.1 GCA_946622835.1 uncultured Candidatus Melainabacteria bacterium | reverse complement strand
CTTTGGCGATAGGGGTTGGAGGATATGTGGAAGGACATCCGGAATCAGCAAGTTTGGAAGATGATATTATAAATTTAAAGAAAAAAGTTGAAGCCGGTGCAAGCGCAATTTTTACATCAATGTTTTTTGATAACAACAAATTCTATAAATATGTCGATTCCGTAAGAAAAGCGGGTATAGATCTTCCGATTATTGCAGGGATTATGCCTGTACAAAATTTAGAACATGCAAAATCGTTGGTAAAAATTTCAGGAATAAAAATACCCGAAAGATTAATGACTTTGTTGGAAAAGCAACCGGAAAGCACAAAACCGGGGATAAATTACGCAATTTACCAGTGCAAAAATCTTATTGATAATAAGGTTAGCGGACTTCATTTTTATACTTTGAATCGTTCGGATATGGTGAGTGAAATTATGGATAATATTGAAATATGAGATTATTCGCATAAGTCATTATGATGACAAAATCCGAAAAAATCTCACAAAATAGTAAAGGAGCTGGATTATGGAAAATCTGAATAAATATATTGAACATACGCTTTTAAAACAAGATGCCGCAGAAGCTGATTTGATTAAGCTTTTTGATGAGGCAAAAGAATATAAATTCCTTGGGGTCTGCGTAAATCCGTGCTATGTAAAACTTGCAAAAGAAAACTTGCAAGAATCAGGTGTAAAAATCGTGACAGTTGTCGGATTTCCTTTGGGTGCTAATACAACAGAAACAAAGATTTTTGAAACAATTAATGCAATCCGTGACGGTGCGGATGAAATTGATATGGTAATCAATGTTACAAAATTAAAAGACCGACAAAACGAATATATAGTTGATGAAATCAGACAAATTAAAGCCGCTTGCCAAGGTCGAAATTTAAAAGTCATTATTGAAACCGATTTGTTAACAAAAGATGAAATAAAATTGGCAAGTGAACTTTGTATAAAAGGGGGTGCGGATTTTGTCAAAACATCAACAGGCTTTGTAAAAGGGGGAGTCGGTGCAAAAGCGCAAGATGTAAAACTGATGTATGAAACAGTTAAAAATGCAGGTTTACAAGTTAAAGCATCCGGCGGAATTAGAGATAAAGAAACCGCGTTGGCAATGATAGAAGCAGGGGCAACACGTCTTGGCACAAGTTCGGGGGTGAAAATAGTTGGATAAATATTACGAAATACAAAAAGTTTTTAGTGATGTATATTTTTCAAAAATTAAATCTTATATAGAGGAATATAGTAAAAAACGCAGAAAGGAAATAAATAAATTATTAGGGTTTATTTCCTGTTCCGTTTTAATTTTAGCTTTGGTTATTGGTTGTTATATTCTGTATTATAATAATGTTGTGGTAAATGATAGTGATAAATATGCAAAACAAACATTTACTTGGGCGTGTTGGTTTGGCGGTTTAATTTTATTTTGTATATTTGCCATGGCAAGTATATATTTGGAACAGATTCTGTTTAATCTGCATATTTATAACCCTGATTATGATTATAAACGTGAGGTTTTTAAGGTTGTTACTGAACAATTAAAACCACATGTTGACTTAAGTTGGTCTAAACCGACATTAGAGTATGGATACGGAAATGATTTCTTTGATTTAATAAATGGTCATAAAATTTTGAAAATAAATTCAAAGGCATTCAAATCAGATGATGCTTTTATCGGAAGTTTTCAGAATGTCAAATATCAGATTTACGAAGTCATAAACAGATATGGCAGTCATTTATTTTCTAAAGTAGGAATAATAAACGCATTGGCTTTCTTGGGAATCGTAATATTTGCATTGATTTTTGTTTCGATGCTATTCAGTTTTGCTGATGTTGTATTTTCTGTTTCGAATATCGTGTTATCCAATTTATTATATACTCTAACAACTCTATGTCTGATTCTGGGAGTAATTGTTGCAGTGGGAAGAATATTTTTTTCTGATAATGGGTTGTTCTTCGGAAATTCCTCAAAGATGGGCTTTCTGGATAAATTCAAGGGTTTAATTGTGAGATTTGAATTAAATAAGCAAACGGAAGGGCACACGATTATTTTGGAAAACAACGAGGAAAATTTGTTCTTAAAATTTTTTGCGGACAATAACTTTGAAAAAGTAGAACTTGAAGATGTCGAATTCAGTAAAAAGTTTTCCGTATATTCAACAAATCAGATTGAGGCAAGGTATATGCTCACCTCTGCTATGATGGAGAGGTTATTAAATTTAAAACAAACTTTTAAATCAAAATATATTAGAGCTTCATTTGTTGGAGATGAATTGGTTTTGGCAATACAGTCGGATAAAGACTTATTTAGGCTGGCAGGATTTTGGACTGAAACCAATTCCAAAGTATATCAGACAATGTTTTTGGAATTAATTTCAATTCTAAAAATAACGGATGCACTTAATTTGCAAAGTAACACGGGGTTATAAAATTTTGCCTTTTGGCGATTTTCCTTATATATCATGATATAATGTAGACAGAAAGGAACTATCTCAAATGGGTGATGAGGACAAGCAGTTTGATGCCACCCCTCGAAAACTCGAGCAGGCAAGAAAAGAAGGTCAAGTTGTAAAGTCAAAAGATTTTTCAACCGCTGTTTCTTTGCTCGTATTATTTTCCGTAATCTTTGGATTAGCGCCTTTTATTTGGAATCAAATTGTTCAGGTCTTTACACTTTTATATGAACAGATTCCAAATGCTAATATGGATAAAATCGGCTATATGTATGTACTTTTGATTGCCGTAAAAGGTGCATTTTTAATTATCGGACCGATTTTGGCAATAGCATGGCTTGTTGCGGTTTTGGCAGATTTTATTCAGGTGGGGCCTTTGGTTGCTATTGCTCCTCTTGTTCCAAAATTGGATAAATTAAATCCTACTAAATATTTCAAAAATATAATGTCAGTTAAAACTCTGTTTGAGTTATTCAAAAATATTGTAAAAGTAATAATTCTGGGCTATATTGGCTGGTCTGTATATAAAGAACACATTGAATCTATCCTGATGCTTGCGGCAATTGATAATAATTTCGCCGTTATGATTGAATTCGGAAAACTTATGACAGAATTCATATTCAAGGCTTGTATTGCCTTTTTGGTAATAGCTGCGGCAGATTACGGAGTTACGAAATGGAAATTTTTGCAAGACCAAAAGATGTCGTTTAAAGAGATAAAAGACGAATACAAAAACTCTGAAGGGGATCCGAATGTAAAAGAACAACTG
>CAMOQI010000199.1 GCA_946622835.1 uncultured Candidatus Melainabacteria bacterium | reverse complement strand
AATAATATATTTAGCAGCGAACAAAACACAGAAAAAATTTCTTTTGATGCAATTGTTTAATTTTGTTCTTTAATATTTATATATTTTACCATTACAGAACAAACTGCAGGAATAAATGATAATACTACCAATACAGGAACGATACTTGTTGCTTGCGCAATGAACCCTATCACAGACATTGCGATTGCAACAACCCCCCACGAAAATCCGTTTATAAAACCGCCAATTATACTTTTATATTGCGGCAAAACTTTTTGTGCCATACTCATCGTAATCGGTGTCGCAAACATTGTTACAAACCCCATTAATGCATATATTATAAATGAAATAACAGGGCAATTTTTGTAAGTCAACATAAATATTATCATCATTGGAAATGTCAAAATCATTGATACATAAAAGACCTTTGCAGTGCCAATTTTTTTCTCAAATCTTGGACTCAAAAGCGAACTTAAACCGCCCAAAAAAATGAAGCAGAATAATGCAAGCCCGATCTGGAATTTTGAATACCCCATTGATTTCCACAAAAACGGCAAAAGTATTGAACAAGATGTTTGTATTAATGATTTTAGCATTGCTATTACATTTAAAATATTTAATTGTCTGCTTGATAAAATATCTTTTATTGCTTGAGCAAAATTGATTTTTGGTTTTGCTTCCGTGGTATCTGAAAACTTTGGAACCATTTTAAACATCAATAAGGCCCAAATTACCCCCAGAAATGCTAAAAAAGGCATTTTTTCAAGTCCAAAATATTGTGCAATAGTCGAGGATAACAAAGGCCCGACAGAAAAACCCAAAGTTCCAAAAGCAATAAATATCCCCATGTTGCGAACAATGTCTGATTTTGAAAATTTTGAAATAAGCCCTAATGATTGCGGGTGGAACAGGCTTGACCCAAGACTGCCCAATACTATACATAAAATCATTAAAGCCAAATTATTAACTGCCGGTGCTAATGAAATAAAAATTGCCGTACAAATTAATCCCCAAAATATTAGTGCCCTTTTCCTCATTTTATCTGCAAAAAAACCAAAAAACGGCTGCAACAACGATGAGAAAATATGAGAACAGCTTAAAATAATTGTCGCAACAGGCATTGATATTCTGACTTGTTCTGCTATAAAAGGCATAATCGGGTTCAAAAATCCGGTGTAGATGTCATTTATAAAATGCCCGATACAAAACCAAATCTGGGGCTTGCGTTCTTCTTTTTTGTATATCATATCTTAATTTTTACACTAAGGTTTAAAAAAATCAACAATGTTATTATCAGCATACGGTTTAAAATTTTTGAATTGTTAATTTTTTGTTTATTTTTCTAAGAAATTTAAAAAATAGTGATATAACATAAGTAGTTAAAAGACGTTAAGACATTAAGACGTTAGGTCTTGAAGTTCTTTAAATTTATTTACTTTAATACTATGAGAACTTATCGTCTTGAAGTCCTACCGGCCTAAACGGATATAAATTAATTAAAAGGAGAATAAAATTATGGCAAAAACTATTGGTATTGACTTAGGTACAACAAACTCAGTTGTAGCTGTTATGGAAGGGGGCAAACCTACCGTTATTGCAAATGCGGAAGGTTCTCGTACAACCCCGTCTATTGTTGGTTTTTCTAAAACGGGCGAAAGGCTTGTCGGACAATTAGCAAAACGTCAGGCAATTGTCAACCCTGATAAAACCATCGCATCTATTAAACGTCATATGGGTGAAAATTACAAAGTAAATATTGACGGAAAAGATTACACCCCTCAAGAAATTTCATCAATGATTTTAAGAAAATTGGCAGATGATGCGTCAAGCTACTTAGGTGAAAAAGTTACATCAGCAGTTATTACGGTTCCTGCATATTTTAATGACGCCCAACGTCAAGCTACAAAAGATGCCGGAAAAATCGCAGGGCTGGATGTTTTACGTATTGTAAACGAACCGACTGCGGCTGCTTTGGCTTACGGTCTTGAAAAAGAAAAAGCGGAAAAAGTTTTGGTATTTGACTTAGGTGGTGGTACATTTGATGTTTCAGTTTTGGAAATCGGTGACGGCGTCCACGAAGTATTATCAACATCAGGTGATACTCACCTGGGTGGTGACGATTTTGACCAAAAAGTTATGGATTGGATTTGTGAAGAATTCAAAAAACAAGAAGGAATTGACCTGTCTTCTGATAAACAAGCTATGCAACGTGTAAAAGAAGCCGCTGAAAAAGCTAAATGCGAATTATCATCCGTATTTGAAACAAATATTAACTTACCGTTCATCACAGCTGATGCTAACGGTCCTAAACACTTAGATCTTAACTTGACAAGAGCTAAATTTGAAGAATTGTCTTTTGATCTTTTGGAAAGATGCAAAAAACCTGTTGAACAAGCAATTTCTGATGCCGGTATTTCTAAATCCGAAATCAATGAAGTTGTATTAGTCGGCGGTTCATCTCGTATTCCTGCGGTTCAAAAACTTGTTAAAGACTACACAGGTAAAGAACCTAACCAATCTGTTAACCCTGATGAAGTTGTAGCCGTTGGTGCCGCTGTTCAAGCAGGTGTATTGGCAGGTGAAGTTAAAGATATCGTATTGTTAGACGTTACTCCGCTAACTTTGGGTATTGAAACTTTAGGCGGCGTTATGACTCCGCTTGTTCCTCGTAACACCACAATCCCTGTTTCTAAATCTCAAATCTTCTCTACCGCGGAAAATAATCAAACCGCTGTTGATATTCAAGTGCTTCAAGGTGAAAGACCGATGGCAAGAGATAACAAATCTTTAGGTATGTTTAAATTAGACGGTATTGCTCCTGCAATGCGCGGTATTCCGCAAATCGAAGTTACGTTTGATATCGACGCTAACGGTATCGTAAACGTTTCTGCTAAAGATAAAGCAACTAATAAAGAACAAAAAATTACCATCACAAATTCTTCCAACCTTTCTGAAGAAGATATTGATAAAATGGTTAAAGAAGCAGAAGCAAATGCCGCTGAAGATAAAAAGAAAAAAGAAGAAGCTGAAATTAAAAACAATGCTTCAAGTATGATAGCATCTGCCGATAGAGTCTTGAAAGATTTTGAAGGTAAAATAGATGATGCCGATAAATCGAAACTTGAAGAACAAAAATCAGCACTTCAAAAAGCTATTGATGAAAACAAATCAACAGATGAACTTAAGAAATTGTCAGAAGATTTGCAGCAAACTATGTTTGCAATTTCTCAAAAAGCTTATG
>CAMOQI010000198.1 GCA_946622835.1 uncultured Candidatus Melainabacteria bacterium | reverse complement strand
AATAATAACCATATAAAATAATTAGAAATATTTCAACCACAAAATCTATAAAATCGAACTTTAATAAATTTTCTTTTTCTAACTGTGCAAAACATCCCGTGACAACAATTTTAAGTTTTGGGTTTTTATGTTTTGCACTGCGCAAAAGATACATAGCCTCATTATCGCTTTTATGCGTAACACTGCAAGAATTAAGAATGTACAAATCCGCATCAGACAGCTTTGACACCTTAATCATTCCGTTTGAAATCAAATTCTGTTCAATTAAAGAACTTTCAAATTGGTTTGCCTTACAACCCATAGTGTGAATATAGAAACTTTTCATAACTTATATGATATAACAAAAAATGTAAATATTTATGAAAATATTAGAATAAAATAGCAAAAAATTTCACCTTTAAGTTTTGTATATTATATAATAAGTGTGAAAGGTATAGGTGTGACATGCAAATAAATGCAGTTTCAAATACAAATTTTGGCAAAAGCCCTGAAGCCGCGTTTGCCGAACGACTTGCAAATGCCAGTGATGCACAGTTAAGACATGATGCAAGAGCATTTGCCTTGGATGCAGTGAATGATAAAAAACACAGACGAATTTCAAATTTAATTTGGGGATCACTTCCAGTAGCAGCAGGGATAGCAGCAGCAGTAGACGCACCCGGACGAATCCCAAAATTAAAAATGTTTTCTAAAGCGGCAGCATCATGGGGTGTTATGTTTGCAGCCTTTGGTGCAACATTTGCGGCGCTGGACGCAGCAGCTAAAAACAGCAAAACCGTAAGAGATTTCGAAAGAAATCATCCGCTATTTACAAATGTTTTAGCATTTATAGGCGCTTTAGGAGTTAACAATTTAGCGCAAACCGGTGTAGACAAACTTGTAACAAAATATAAAGGTCAAGTATCTGACTTTTTGAAGAACAAGAAAGTTGATACATTTATTAAAGACAACAAGTTAGTAACCGAAGCAATGAAGCAAGTGCGTAAAGCACCTTCTGCAATAAGAGAGTTCGCTAAAACAGGACTTAAAGCCGGACCTTGGATTCTTATTGCTACTTCTATCCTGCATTGGTTCAGCCATGAAAAAGCTAAGGCTTCAGCAACAATTAGCAGCTACGAAATGCTTAAAAATGCTCAGCTAAAAGCTCAAGAATATATGGCTGAAAACCAGACCGGAGAATAATTTAACTTAATATAAATTTAAAAAGCTCTTTGATATATACCATCAAAGAGCTTTTTAATTTATAATAAAAAATATGAAAATCGTTATCTTAGGAAAAGGTGTTATTTTAGGAAATATTATTCTTGGAGCAACAGATGCTAATGCTGATATTGTCGGTGTTTTTCGCTATGAATACACCTGTCCAAACCGGATTATTCAATTTTTTAAAGATATTTTCAATCCCGATAACGAATTAACATTGATAAAAAGATACGGATTTAAACAGCTAAAATTCAAAAGCGCAAACTCCAAAGAGTTTCGCGACTTTCTTATTAAAAATAACATTGATATTGTATTTGTCGGAACTTGGAGGGAAAAGCTTGAAAAATCTACGTTTGACATACCAACAATCGGAACAATAAACGTTCATCCTTCATTATTACCAAAATACAGAGGTCCAAATCCGTACCTCCAAACCATCCTAAATGGAGAAGAATATTCAGGGGCAACTCTTCATCTTGTTGATGAAAATTTTGATACAGGGGCTATTTTATCACAAGAAAAAATTAAAATTACGCCAAACGACACCTCAAAAGAATTGAAAGAAAAAACCGCAACCGTCGTCAGAAAACTGGTATTTGAATTTTTAAATGATCTCAATACAAAAATAGTAACCCCCATCTCGCAAAGCGAAAAGCACTCAAGCTATTTCCCAAATATTACGGGAGATGAAAAAATGCTTGATTTCACAAACCAAACTTCCGACGAGATTTCAAGGACAATTCGCGCACTTCACCCGTATCTGCCGACATATATCACATATAAAAACAAATTTTTTATAACCGATCCATACCATTTTGAAATTCTTAATGATAACAATGAAGAAAAATTCATCGGCAAAATCATATCAAAAAATCCAAAGAAAAAATCCTTAACAATAGTTTGTAAAGATAAAAAATCCATTTGCTTTAACAACCTGAAATTGTATAAAGCCAAGTTTTTTACCGAATTATACATAAAGTATTTTATGCGATGAGAATAAATCTACGACTCAGAATTGTACTTTGCAGCACCCCTATCAAGCATCACCATCAAAACAGAAATATCTGCCGGCTTCACACCGCCTATTCTTGATGCTTGCGCCAAAGTCTTCGGGCGAATCTTTTCAAGTAACTCTTTTGTTTCTGAAGATATATGGTTTATTTTTGAATAATCTATATTCTCAGGGATCTTGAACTTTTCCAATTTTCCCGCCAATTCCACTTGATCATTTTGACGCTTTATATATCCGTCATACTTAATTAAAACTTCGACCTGTTCATATACATCTTTTTCTAACCCCAAATCATAAGTACTTTTGTCCAACTCTTTTAAAATTTTATAAGTGACATTCGGGCGTTTCAACAATTCAGACGCTCGCATTCCACGTTCTATATGCTCATCATATTTTGCCAAAACTTCTTTTACTTCATCAGATGCAGGAATTTTCAACCCCTCAAGACGTTTCATCTCATCAGCAATGCTCTTTTGCTTATTCATAAAACGATCATATTGCACGTCATCAACAAGACCGATTTTATGCCCAATCGGAGTTAACCTTTCATCCGCATTATCCTGTCTCAAAAGCAATCTGTATTCAGAACGCGAGGTCAGCATTCTATATGGCTCTTGAATATCTTTTGTCACCAAATCATCTATCAAAGTTCCCGTATATGAAGAACTGCGCGAAAGCTCCAGCATTTCCGCCCCGTTAACAAAATTATATGCGTTGATACCTGCAATTAGCCCTTGCGCCGCAGCCTCTTCATATCCGCTTGTACCGTTTATCTGACCGCCAAAAAATAACCCTTTTATCTTCTTTGACATCAGCGAATGTGTCGTTTGAACCGCGGGAACATAGTCGTACTCAACAGCATACGCAGGTTTTATAATATGCGCTTTCTCAAGTCCAGGCAAACTTCTGATCATAAGAGTTTGAACATCAGCCGGCAAACTCGTTGAGAATCCTTGAATATAAATTTCATATGTACCAAGCCCTTCAGGTTCAATAAAAATGTGATGAGAAGGATTTGATGCAAATCTTACTATTTTATCC
>CAMOQI010000197.1 GCA_946622835.1 uncultured Candidatus Melainabacteria bacterium | reverse complement strand
CTGTCATACCGGAGGATAAATCAGACGCCAAAAATAATCCGGCTTTTCCGACATCTTCCAATGATACGTTTTTACCAAGCGGAGATCTTGCAACAGCTGCTTTTAACATTTTTGTAAAACCTCCAATACCCATCGCAGCCAATGTTTTTACAGGACCGGCAGAAAGGCAGTTAACTCTAACACCGATTTTACCCAAATCAACAGCCAAAAATCTCATTGAAGATTCTAATGCGGCTTTTGCAACACCCATGACATTATAACCCGGAACAGAAAGAACAGAGCCCAAATACGTCATGGCAAAGATTGAACCGCCTTCGTTCATAACCTTTTGCGCATACTTACAAACTGTTACAAAGGAATATGCACTTACACCAAGTGCCAAATCCCATCCAGATTTTGAAGTATCAATAAATCTTCCCATTAAGTCTTCTCTATTTGCAAAAGCAACAGCATGAATAACGAAATCCAATTTGCCGTAAACTTTTTCACATTCTTCAAAGACCTTTTTAACATCTTCTTCTTTTGTTACATCACATTCCATGATGATTTTAGCCCCGAAATCTTGTGCTATTGGTCTTACGCGTTTTTCCATTGATTCATTTGCATAAGTAAAAGCAATTTCACCGCCTTGGTCATAAATTTGTTTTGCTATTCCGTATGCAATTCCGTGAGTATTGGAAACGCCAAAAATAACACCCTTTTTACCTTTCATCAAATCCATAATAAGTCTCCCTCACATTTTAATTCTTTACACAAGAATTTTATCAAAAATATTTTTCTAAATCAAATAATCTGCCCTTTAAAAAATCAATGTAAACATTTGTAAACAATTCCTAAACTCCTGAAATTCGGCATTTTTGAAAGTTTTTATATATTTAAGAGAGATTTATACGGAGAGCTTTGAAAAGTGAGCGTTAACAACATTAACAAAAACCTTGATATAAATGCTATCAAACAGCTTTTGGCAAAGTCTGCAAAAGGCACAAAAGGGGTTGCTAAAGTTGATGTTAATATGACCAAAGACGGTTCTATTTTCAACAAAATTAACCCACAAGCTGCCGGCATGAGAGAGATGAACAACATCTCTACTGTCGGTGCGGCAAGACAAACTCAAAGATCTCAATCAGCACAAACAACCGGCAACATTGTTAGTGCAAATGTTATTCAATCAACTTCTAACCTGACTCAAGCTCAAAAACAAAATCAAGTAGAAGAAACTCAAGGAAAAGATCAAAAGAAAGACATCGATTTATCAAAATACGATTTTGATAATTTAGTAGACGTTCCGACTACAGAATTAAACGATGTAAAAGCTGAATTACAAAATTTAAAAGATTCAAATATCCCAAGATTTATGCAAAACAGCATTGAGGGGAAATTAAAAAGAGTTAATTCCGAATTGCAAAAACGCGCATCAGGGGCTGAGCAAACACAAAACAAAGACAACCCTCAAGCAGCGGAAAAAGAAGGTGATGCTGCAGCAGCAGACGCTCAAAGCGGAACAAGTGCTGCAAGAAGTGCAACAACTCAAGCACAACAAGGCACCTCAGAAATGGGTGATTTAAGCTCAAGAATGACGGCTAACGCTAATAAAACTAAAAAAAGCCAAGCACAACTTAAGAAAACAATGCAGCAACAACAAAAAATTATGGCTGCTGCTCAAAAAGCTATCCAAAAGGATGCTGCAAAATTAGAAAAAATGGGCGAAGAAACTGATGTAATAAACGCCGAAATAGAAAAACAAAACGCTATTTTAGAATCAGACAGCGCAACAGAATCAGAAAAACAAATGGCTCGCGTGAGTGTTCAATCTTCATCAGCAAGACTTCAAGCAACTCAAACTAAAATGGGTTCAACTCAATTAAAGATGAAGAAAACTCAAGTGAGAGCGAATAAAGCAGTAAGAACATTAACAAGAACCGCAGCTTCATATAGAAAAACATCCGCTGCAAACTTAAAAACCGTACAAGCAGAAGAACAAAAAATGAGCAGCGTAATGAAGATCGCTGAAAAAACCGATGAAATTTCAAGCTACGCAATAATGGGCGGACAGGGTGCACAACTTGCAGGAACTATAATGATAGCAGCAGGTAAAGCATTAGCTAGCACAGCATGGGGTTCTGCAGCAGGTGCTGCCATGATTACGGCCGGCGGATTCACTAAAAAAGCAGGTATTGTAGCTGAAACAGTTGGTAATTATGGTAAATGTGCTGCAAATATAGCAAAAACAGCAGTTAATGTTGCGGAAGGTAACTGGAAGGGTGCGTTATGTACCGCAGGGGCAGCTGTTATGTCAGGGGTGACAGCAGCTAAAGGTACAAAAGAAATAGCATCAGGTTTCCAAAGCGTTAATCAACAAGTTGCAGATGCATCTCAAAAAGCTGCTGATAAATTAAATGCGAAAGCTGCAGAAAAAGGAACTGAAGTAGTAAGCACAACAGCAGAAGAAACAGCAAAAACTGCCGCTGGAGAAGGTACTAAAACTGCTGCAGAAGAAGGCGTTAAAAATGCAGGAGATGCTGCCGGTAAAGTTGGAGAAACAGCAGGTCAAGCCGGAGATGCGGCAGGAAAAACAGCAGAAACAGCAGGCGCAGGTGCTAATACTGCAACTGACGCCGCAGGAAAAACTGCTGATGCAACAACAACTACAACAACTATACCTGATCAAAAATTAGCAGGTAAAGCTAATAAACTACAAGAACAAGCTAACAAATATCAGAACAAGGTAAATCAATATAACTCAAAAGTTCAAGCTAAAGAAGTTGCCAGAGTCGAAAAACAAATTAAAGGTGCTGAAGCACAATTAAGCTCTGCAACAACAGAAGAAGCAAAAAAAGCAGCAGAAGCAAGACTAAAGTCATTAAATAATGAATTAAATACACTAAGCAATGATGTAGGTGCAGCTGTAAACAAAGCAACTGCAAGAGCAAATAATAAATTTATGTCAGGAATGCAAGGCGGTCAAATGCTTATGACAGCAGGGTCTTATTTAGGCGGAATGAATCAACAACACCCGATTATGCCTACTCAAAAAGTCGGTGGTCACGCAAGATTAGCTAATATCCAAAGAAGAAGATTCTAATCACTCCTTATTTAACAATAATAAACTTAACCCTCTACTCTCGATAGAGGGTTATTTATTTCCCCCTTGGTCGCGACAAACTGAGCTTGGCGCGATTGTCTTGCTCGGCGGCATTTTAGCACAAAATATCGGATTATTGACGGTTCTATCGTTGTCATTCGCTTAATTTTGTTTGCACAA
>CAMOQI010000196.1 GCA_946622835.1 uncultured Candidatus Melainabacteria bacterium | reverse complement strand
GCGCATATCCGATATCATCGCATATCTCGGTAAGGACAGGCAGGATGCCGAGCGCGCAAAAATAACCGCCCCCGGTGAATTCGAGAGCGGCGCAATCGGCTCAATCAACGCAGAGCTTATCAATAACCTTGTGGTGAATATAATCGAAAACAGCTACGGCAGGCCGTATATAAAGCTTGATGACGCGCATTTTGAAGCGCTCAAACGCGCAAAAGCGGAAAATTACAATCTGATTTATAAGAATAAAGCTGTGCAGGAGCAGATTGATTCGTCAATCCGCCCGATGATGACGGAACTTTACGATAAACTTCTCACCGACCTGCTCGCCGGAAACACCGTCTCGCCCATATTCACCCACCATATTGAATACGTGAATAAAGCTCACTACGAGCGCAGAGCTCACTATGAATCGACCGATCCCAATCAGATTGTCGTCGATTACATCGCCGGCATGACCGATGACTACTTTGTGGATTTATACGCATATTTATTCCCCGACAGCAACTACACGATAAAGTATAAAGGGTATTTTGAGTGAGGAGAGAGTTTAATGTCAATTGAAGAATATACCGATTTTAATATCAAGAATGGAGTCCTGGTTTCTTTTGAGGGCGTTTGTGAAAACTTGCAAATTCCCGACGGAGTAACGGAAATAGGAGAGAGAGCGTTTAAAAAAGGCAAGCTTATCCGGCGGGTATTCATCCCCGACGGCGTTGAAGTTATTGACGAATACGCTTTTTCGGGCTGTGAATGGCTTGAGAAAGTCCGCCTGCCTGAATCTTTGAAAAGAATAGAATACAGCGCCTTCAGAGGTTGCAAATCGCTGGAGATAATCAATTTCCCCCAAAGCCTTGAATATGTATGTGAGGATGCGTTTTATAATACTGCATGGCTCAAGAGAGCAAAAAAGAACGATGTATATATTAATGATATTTTTTATCATCACTACGAAAAGCAAAATGAAGTTCAGGTTAAAGACGGAACACGTATAATAGCTCCGGAGGCATTTTATAATAAAAACGGTAATCCCCCTAATACTTGGTTAATTGAAAAGATTATTTTACCCGACAGCTTGGAAATAATAGGTTACGAAGCATTCAGAGGTGCTGAAAACCTTATCGAAATTGAAATCCCGAATTCTGTGAAAAGTATAGGCTCCGGAGTGTTTTCACATACCGGCCTGAAAGAGATAAAGCTTCCCGACAGTATTAAAACTATCGGCAGATATGTTTTTGCACACTCCGATTTGAACCAAATTGATTTTCCGAAAGGAATTGATACCATTCCGGAAGGCATGTTTGAAAGCTGTATGTCATTAACGGAAATTGAAATTCCGGAAGGAGTAAAGATATTGGGAAGGAATGTTTTTATATATTGCCGGAATCTGAAAGAAGTTGCTCTTCCAAACTCGCTTGAAGTAATTGATTTTCAAGCGTTTGCATTTTGCGAATCGCTTAAGAAAAATGTAATTCCCGGAAACATCAAAGAGATTCCGGATTTTGCTTTCGAAAAATCCGGTCTTGAAGAAGTTGTGTTTGAGGGTTCTCTTTCTGATATTAATTCGAGAATACCGGGCAGCTGTTCTCCTTTCTACGGATGTAAATCTTTGAAAACACTGACTTTTACAGGCAATTGCGGAAAGTTTAACAATAAGTTATTTAAAGAATGTCCGATGATAAAAACCGTCCGCGCCAAAAAAGGAACCTATCCCGAGATTTACGCTGAAAACCATGGCTTTGCTTTTGAGCCGTTAGATTAATTGACTATATACTAATCAATTTAAAGAAATCAAATTCATGGTAATCTTATTCTGTACAATAACAAAACGGGGTGAGCTTAAATGTTTCTTTCACGGACAAGCAAATTCATAGCTCTTATATTGCGCCACAAGTCGGAAACAATAGGCATAACGCTTGATGAGCACGGCTGGGCGAATGTTGATGATCTGATTAAAGGCATTGCAAAACGACAGCCCTTTGATATGGCTATGCTCGAGGAAATTGTTGCAACCGACGATAAACAGCGCTATTCGTTTAATGAAGACAAAACTCTCATAAGAGCAAATCAGGGGCACTCAATTCCCGTTGATGTTGAACTTGAAGAAAAAGAACCTACGTTGATCCTCTACCACGGTACTGCCGTCAAGTATAAAGCGTCGATCGAAGAAAAAGGGCTGATTCCGAAATCACGGCTTTACGTCCATCTCTCTGCCGATGAAGAAACCGCCCTGAAAGTCGGCAAGCGCCACGGCAGCCCGATAGTATATACAATTAACTCCGCTCAGATGCACAAAGACGGGTATAAGTTTTATCTTTCAAAAAACGGTGTCTGGCTTACAAAATCCGTGCCGCTTAAATACTTGAAATCGAGCCTATCAGCAGATAAAAACAAAACATAAGAAAATTTCAAATTACTCCAGAGTACAAATAGTCAGCGGTCTTCTTTTGAAGGCCACTGACTTTTCAGGTGTTAAATTGTTTAATGAATTTAAGAGTGGCCATTTTGGGCAGATTTTGTAGATTTTTTTGTCTGATTTCAACTGATAAATTGAATAATTTTCTGCTGCAGTTAGCGCATATTATACAACGAAATATGCCATCAGAAGCTATTTAATATTGCGAAAAACCGCCTATAATGGTGCAAATAATGGTGATGATTAACGCCCCACCGGAGCAATCCGATGAGGCGCCCCAAAAGTCAGACAATGTGGTATAATGTCTTCAGGGGTTGCATTTTATGCCAAAAGGAATACCGGCCAAAAGATATACAGGAGAATTCAAACAAGCGCATCTTTGTTTATTTCCCATGATACAGATGTTGCGACAGTGTCCGGCAGATTGGGCCATGCAAATGCAAATACTACTCTTAAAGTTTATTCTCACATGTTCAAGGCAAGAGACCGAGCAGCGGCACAAGCCCTTGGAAATATTGCGTTTGCGGTTTCTGAAGGTTAAAAACAAGTGTAGGGATGAATGTAGGGATTTTTTTCTGATTTAGAAATAATCAGAAAAAAGAAGAATCCCAAAAGCCTTATGTCTCAAGGCTTCTCCTTTGGTTGCGGAGGCAGGATTTGAACCGCGTCGTCGCAAGCTCCGTATCTCTCGCGCCCGTGCCTTGGAATCCTGTGTTTGCACGAGCTCTCATTCACTGTGCTGCTCCTCCTTTCCCCAAAAAGTCTTTTGGACTTTTCGGGGACCCCGATTGATTTTGAGGTCGCAGGTTCTCCACCTGCATATAAAAGGAAATCACCCACCTGACGGTGAGTGATTTCCTTTGGTTGCGGAGGGAGGATTTGAACCTCC
>CAMOQI010000195.1 GCA_946622835.1 uncultured Candidatus Melainabacteria bacterium | reverse complement strand
CTTTTAATAAAGACTTGAAGACCTCTATAAGTGCATCATTTCTTTCTTTGTCAAAGATAAATATTTTACGGGATAGTTGTAAGCCTTTTTTCATCATATACAACCAAGAGGCAGCAATGCTTGCGGTAATTAAAAATAAAAGAGCAACGGAAAAGGCATGTTTTATGGCAGAATCAGAAGTTAAGTACAGAAAATTATAATAAACGCTTAATATTGTGCAAAACAAAACCAAAGGCGTCACTAATATAATCGATTTATTTGTTGTAATAATACTATTTTTAAATATTTTAAACATAAGAATCCTAGATTTGAGCTGTTTCTTTCTGAGTTGATTTTCTGTTTTCTACAACTTTTTTTCTTTTTCTTCTTCTCATCAGGTCGACAAAAGCCTCAATCCTTGTTATATAACCTGCTCGTCCTGTTTGTTCATCCATAATTAGCGGTAAAATCGGAATATCGCAATCTTCTCTCATTGCAGGAAAAATATTTTGTGACATGATTTCCGGCATACAAGTAAATGGGCTTATATGTATAATTCCGTCAATTCCCCTTTCGTTTGCATAGGCAACGTCAGAAACACATTCCAGCGCATCTCCGCCAATGTCGCGCATAAGATATGGTTTTGCCAATCTGTTTGCCCTTTGAAGGTGGGTTTCGCCTTTTCTAAATATTTTTGGAATTATTGCATCTTTTAAAAAGCTGCTGACTGTCAAGCTTCTTCTAACCTGAACTCCCATTCTGCCCAATTCTTTCTCTATATTTTGGTTAGAAAATTCATCGTTTACAAGATAGATTTCGCCTGTTATATCAACGTGTAAAATCTCTTTTTTGGGGTTAATTTCAACTTTTTGCATTTCATTATTAACAAGTTTTGAAGCTTTTTTTAGCCCCAATATGGTATCATAGCTATCTATAATTTTTAGGGAGTTTTTATAATGTTTTTCTGCATCGCCTGCTTTTGTTTCTCTTGCACGGTAATAAGAAAGTTTTGTTTCAAGGTTGTCCAATAAAAAGACTTTCAATATGGCAATAAAAATTGCTCTTAAGAATAAAAACGGAGCATTTTTACCGCTTGCTTCTTTTAAAAAGTTATACATCCCTTTAATCCCGTCATATAATTGGAGTTCAAGGTAGTTTGCTTCATAGCCCAAATCTGCAAGCGCGTTTGCTATACATTTTCCGTATTCTCCCAATCTGCAGCATCCCGGAGATGTAATCATTGCAACGTAATCTGTCCCGCCTTCTATTGCTTCTATAAAGTTGCCAAGTATTAGTTTATACGGAAGGCATATTGCTTCAGGTGCATGTTTAGTTCCTAAAGAGAGGGCTTTTTTGCTGGTATAAGGTTCTACGTATGGTTCACATCCGATTATTCTAAGTGCTGCAGACCAAGCGTAGCTAATTGTGCCCATGTGTGGAAATGATATTTTTCTTTTTTTTGTTGAATTTTTATTTGTCATTATATATATTCCTAACTTTTAAATTTTAAATCCGGATGTCTTGCAGCCGTGACTTCATCTATTTTTTGTACCGGAGTTGTGTGCGGTGAATCCAGAATTACTTGCGGATTATTTCGGCATTGTGCAGCAATATCAATCATATCTCCTATAAACTCATCAAGTTTTTCTTTTGTTTCTGATTCTGTCGGTTCAATCATTATTGCTTCATGCACAATCAATGGGAAATATACCGTTGGAGGATGAGTATTTTTATCCATAAGAGCTTTTGCAATGTTGATTGTTGATACTCCGTTGTCATGCTTTTGCTTTTCACCGCTTAGAACAAATTCGTGCATACATGGTTCATCGTATGGCAAATCATAATATTTTTTTAGTTTTTCTTTTAAGTAGTTTGCGTTTAAGACTGCATTTTTAGAAGCTTTTTTAAGGTTTTTGCCCATCATAAGAATGTAGGCATAAGCTTTTACAAATACTGAAAAATTGCCAAAGAAGTCTTTTACACTGCCTATTGAACTTTTTAAATTATAATTTCTGTAATATTTACCTTGTTCAAAATCTATAACAGGTGTTGGTAAAAATTCTTTAAGCTTTTCTACAACGGCAACAGGTCCGGCTCCCGGGCCTCCTCCTCCATGCGGAGTTGCAAATGTTTTGTGAAGATTTATATGTACAACATCAAACCCCATTAGTTTTGGATTTGTATAACCCATAATGGCGTTGAAATTTGCACCGTCATAGTATAATAACGACCCGTTTGCGTGCATTAATTCTGAAATTTTTTCAACTTGTTCTTCAAATATTCCAAGAGTATTGGGATTTGTCATCATAATTGCAGCAACATCGTCGTCAAGAACAGCTTTTAAGGCTTCAATATCTATTTGCCCTTTGCTGTTTGATTTTATTTCAACAATATCAAAACCGCACATTTTTGCGCTGGCAGGATTTGTTCCGTGTGCAGAATCCGGGATAATTACTTTAGTTCTTTTTTCTTTTAATGTATCAAAGTATTTTTTTATAATCATCATCCCTGTCATCTCGCCATGAGCACCAGCAGACGGTTGTAGCGTAATAGCATCCATTCCGGTAATTTCTAATAAAGCATTTTGAAGGTTGTACATTAGTTTTAGGCAGCCTTGCGCGTCTGTATCTGAGGTCGCAGGATGAATATTAAAGCCTTCAAGGTTTGACAATAGTTCGTTTACTTTAGGATTATACTTCATTGTACAAGAGCCTAACGGATAGAATCCTTTCTCTATGCAAAAATTTAAATCGGACAATCCCTTGTAATGACGCATTACCTCAAGTTCACCAAGTTGAGGTAATCCTATCTCATTGCGCAAAAATGATTTTGGTATAAAACTAATATCCGATATTTCATTTGTCAGATTTATTCCGTCTATACCATTTGATTTTTCAAATATTGTTTTCATTTGTTATATTATCCCTTGTTTAGCCAAGTCTTTTTTTATTCTGTCGAGTCCGGACTGTATGATTCTTGAAATTCTGGATTGAGATATATTGAATTCTTCGGCGATTTCTCTGAGTTTTTTTTCTTTAAAAAATTTGTATTCAATAAGTTCCCTTTCTCTTGGCGGAATTTTCTTCAATGCTTCCAATATGCCATCTTTTAGTTCATGGAAAACGATTGCTTCTTCCGGATTTCGATCTTCGGATTTGATTTGTGTCGGGACTTCCGCATCTTGGAGTTCATCAATTGAAAGAATATTTTTGTAAACATCAGCACGTAGTTCGACATCTTTTGTTTCGTCTTCTTCATTTAATATTTGAGTTTTGTTTTTTAGCGTATACCACTTGTATCTGCGTCTAACTTCATTACGAATTGCCCATT
>CAMOQI010000194.1 GCA_946622835.1 uncultured Candidatus Melainabacteria bacterium | reverse complement strand
CGCCGTACTCTGCACCCGGTAATGGTATGGTTTTTGTCGAAAAAGCACTTTCTATGATGAACAAAGGCTATGCTGCTATTATTATTCAGAATTCTGCCGGAAGCGGTAAAGCAACAGAGTACAATAAAAGAATTCTTAAGCATAGCACGCTGCTTGCCAGCATTAAAATGCCAATTGACCTGTTTATTGGTAAATCCAGTGTGCAGACAAACATCTATGTTTTCCGTGTCGGTGAAGCGCATCAGAAAGACGATGTTGTTAAATTCATTGATTTTTCTGTGGACGGTTACACAAGAACTAACCGTAAAAAGGCAAGTGTCAATTTAAGAGATACCGGCAATGCGAAAGAACGCTATGCTGAATTAGTAGATTTAGTTCGTTTCGGAAAGGGCAAACTAAATTACTACACTGAAAAAGAATACTATGAAGGCACTATTGAACCCGAAAACGGTGCAGACTGGAATCAGACCGCACCGATAGACACCAAACCTACATTAGAAGATTTTAAGAAAACGGTTAGCGATTACCTTGCCTATGAGGTTTCAAATCTTCTCAAAAATCAGGATAAGGATGATGAACGCCTGGGAAAATAGACGCCTCACTTAACGAAAAGCTGAGGACTGTTAAGTGGGGCAAATACAAGCTCGGTGATTTGTTTGATATTGAGAATACATATAGTTTTAATTCAGATGTATTAGTTCCAGGAAATGAATACGATTATGTAACAAGGACATCTTTCAATCAAGGTGTTTTACAAACAACAGGATTTGTAAACTCTAACAACATTAATCCTTCGGGTACATGGAGTTTGGGTTTATTACAAATGGATTTTTTCTATAGAAAAAATCGTTGGTATGCCGGTCAATTTGTGCGCAAAATAACGCCGAAAATCGATATTCCAGAAAAAGCGATTCCATTTTTTTCAACATTATTAAACAAACAGAAACAAATACTGTTATCTGTTCTCGTTCGCGATGTTGATGAAACATTTAAAAGTATTGAAATAGATTTACCAGTGACTGCAACTGGAAAAGTTGATTTTGATTTTATGGAATCATTTGTAGCGGAGCTGGAAGCGGAGCGAGTGGCGGAGCTGTCCGCATACTTAAAAGTAAGCGGCTTGAATAATTACGAATTGTCCAAGGAAGAAAAACAAGCTCTTGAAAAACTCAACAGTTTTGAATGGGAATGCTATAATGTAGAATCACTCTTCGGAAAATCCACGCGCGGGAAACGATTGAAAGGTGATGACAGAATTCCGGGCTCACTTCCTTTTGTGACTGCCGGAGAAGCTAACGAAGGCATATCAGCATTCATTGGAAATGATGTTGAAGTATTTGAAAAGAATACAACAACGATTGACATGTTCGGTTCTGCAAAATACCGTAATTATCAATATGGTGGAGATGACCATGTAGCCATTGTTCATACAGAACAGCTTCCTATGATGGCGGCAATATTTGTTACATCTGCATGTCATAAAGCTGCACATACCGGTAAGTTTGATTACGGTCATAATTTCTATGCAAAAGATGCTGATGCATTAAATATTATGCTTCCAAAAGCAAATGATGGAAATCCTGATTATAAAGCAATGGAAACTTTAATATCTGCCATTCACAAGCTTGTAGTAAAAGATGTTGTCCAATACGCAAATCATCAAAGATTTAAGGCAAAAAAGCAGTAGGTAAAGAAATAATAGTCACTTGATTAAGCAAACTTATGATTGTGTATTTGCTATTCTTAGGTGATAAATATATGAGAATAGAACGAGTGAGATTTCAAAAATTTCATTCTTTAGATTGTATTTCGGGCATGTCAGATTCGTTCTAAGCCCAAAATACTCTCGGATGTTTTAGCAAGTAATTGTATAACTATTATGATAAGGCAGTAGGTTGTGTAATGAATAATAATGTTGTTGAAAATGTAGAAAAAGTAATTAGAGACATTAGTTTTGATATTGACAAGTTTACACCATGGTGGAGTGAAGAAAAAATCATCATTGGTGAATTATCAACGAATCCAAAAACGAAACAGTTTTGGGCTATATCAACAATACTAAAAAGCATTGTTGATGTTGATTTGAAGATTAAGTATTCACTACATCTTGCTGCTGAGTTAGCGGAAGTAGAAGATTTTAAAGCTTTAAATCCGTTTAAAACTCCCCCTGAAAACGAGAGTTTGGCTCATTATTATGTTGAAAATGCAGTGTTTAGATTAGAAATACTATGGGATTTACTCGCGCAGTTTTATAATGTGCTAATTGAAAATGGAACCCCTCCAGATAAAATTTACTCGACACAATTCTTTCACAATTTACAACAAGGGGATACGCCGGATGAATTTGCCAAAAGAGTCTATGAATACTTCAATGAAGAAGACGATGAAAATGGGGATACTTGGACTGGAAATCATGCTTTTTTAAAAGACTTTAGAAATAAGCTAACGCATAGATGCTCTCCTAATGTTACAAGTATCAATAACTTTGCATTGGAATTGCGTTTACCAGCTGCTTTGGTATTAGATAGATTAGTATTGGATTATAGACAAGCTGCAATGTATATTAATGAATTAATAAATGATATTGAGATAGTAAATGAATAGTAACGGCGGATTTTGACCTTGAGGATTTTATGAGGTGCTACAATCTTGAAAAACGCCACCAGCGAATGGAAACTTGGTCAGAGCAGAATCCGGACGGACGTCGGAGATAATACGATGTAAAAGATATTCTCGCCTGTGACAAAACGAGCCTGGATATCTTTTGGATTAAGGACAAGTCATTGGCTGACCTTGAAAATCTGCCATCACCCGATGTCCTTGCCGATGAAATCATCGAAAATCTGCAGTCAGCATTGGATAGTTTTAACGAGTTAAAAACAAGTTTACAGAAATAAGCTTACTAAAGTATATATTAGTATAAATGTTTGAAAAAGAAGTTAAAAAGAGGTGTGAAATGATAACAATTCAAAAAATACATATAAAGAATTTTAGATCTATTGTTGATGAAATAATTGAGTTTAAAGATTTTACCTGTTTTGTGGGTAAAAATGATTCTGGAAAATCTAATGTATTAAAAGCTTTGAACCTGTTTTTTAATAATCAAACAGATTATGGTATGCCACTTTCTTTCGTGGAAGATTACTCTTTATTTGCAAAGAGGGGACAACACCAAGCGAGAGAAATAATTATTGAATTAGATGTTGTAATTCCAGACACTTTTTCTGAAAACGGAATAAAGAAGTGGAAAAAGGTTTGGCGAGAAGATGGTTTATATTCTGATAATACAAGCGAAATATTTAAATCGGGTTC
>CAMOQI010000193.1 GCA_946622835.1 uncultured Candidatus Melainabacteria bacterium | reverse complement strand
ACACATGGACTTGTTTTAACTTACGATATGAAAATAATTTCAGCATATTACTCCGCATCAGCAGGAGGCATGACATCAACTTCAATTTGGGGGGGATATGTACCTTATTTACACTCTGTACCTTCGTTTGATGAGCATGTCGAAAAAAAAGGGCATGGCGTTGGCATGTCGCAGCATGGTGCAAATAATTTAGCAAAACAAGGGTACAATGCCTATCAAATTTTGCAATATTTTTATAAAAATGTAAAATTTGCAAAATTAAATAGCGAGTCTTAACTCACATATAGCAGGCGTTTTAGGCGTTATATATCTCTGTATATACACAATATTAAGAAATTAAAAAAATTTTATTAGCAAAACCCTTGACAGACTTTAAAAAAATGCTATAATAAATTTGTCGATTACACAACACTGCGGAAAATGGTTAGTGTCCGTAGTTTAGAAGAAGGAGGTTCATAATGAACAAAGAAGAATTAGTAAAAGAAGTATCAAAGAAAGCAAAAGTTTCTCAAAAAGCAGCTTCAGACATTTTAGCAGCTACATTAGAAACAATTCAAAAAACAGTTGCTAAAGGTAAAAAAGTTACTTTAGTTGGTTTCGGTACATTCGAAGCTCGCAAAAGAGCTGCTAGAACAGGTAGAAACCCTCAAACAGGTGCTACTTTGAAAATTGCTGCTAAAACAGTTCCTGCTTTCTCAGCTGGTAAAAAATTCAAAGAACTTGTTAAGTAATTCTATTGCTTAAATACAAGCTTGAAAGCGGCGACCGCAGGTCGCCGCTTTTTTACATATAATTTACAAAACCTTGAATACACGCATTTTTGTGCTAACATAGTATTAGAATACAAACAAAATGAGGAGTAGGGAATGAAAAGTTCAACAATCAGGCGTTCCACACTTTCAAAAGAATCTATGGAAGTTATAGAAGCGCTTTCAAAAGAGCAGGAAAACGCAAACACAATAGGCGAATATGTTAGACCTGAAGAAGTTGAAGAAGCTCAACTTAATAAAAGTTCTGATATTAATACAACGCAAGAGATAGATCTTTTGTGGCAAAATTTTAAATCAACACAATTTAATTCAAATTCTCCAATGGCGCATGCCTTATTGGGGTTTTTTGCAGGTGTAATTACAACCTTATTAATACTTTTTAGCATTGGTTTAATATCTTCTAAAATAAACGGAAAAAGCTTTTCTATGCCAATTATGAACTCAAAGCTTCAAGTTGAAATTGAACAAAATGTTGAACAAACAGACCCAGTCATTGAAGAAAATGAGCAAATACCTTCTGAGCAAGAGGCAACCCAACAAAAAGCAGTAACACAAACTATTGAAGAACAACCTGAACCTAAAAAATTACAAGATAAAAAATCCGAATCAAAAATTCAGGAAGTTAAAAATGACACTGCAAAAATGACAAAATACGTTGTTAAAGAAGGTGACACCGGAGAAGCTATCATAAAACGCCATTACGGTTCTTATTCACCCGAAAGGGCTGAAAGAATAATGAAGGCAAACAATTTAAGTAATTTAGACAGGTTACAAATAAATCAAGAATTACTTATTCCGGCTGAATAATTATGTTAAAAAAAATAATATTATCAATTATATTTTTGAGTACAATATCATCATATGCATTCGCATCTGAAAGTCCTTGGCATAATAATTTACGCTCTGATTTTTTGAACAACAAATCCGTCATACTGGAGATAAATATTCGCTCATTCAATTCTCAAGATACAAACGGCGATGGGTTTATCCAAGAAGAATCCGGTGAAAAACGCGGTACGTTTTTAAATGCTATAGAAAGACTTGATGAAATCAAAAATCTTGGCATAAATACGCTGCACATTTTGCCGATAACCCCTACGGGCAAACTTAAAGCTCTGGGAACCGCGGGAAGTTTATATAGTGCGGCTGCATTTGACAGCTTGAATGAAGATTTGTTCGACAAATCTTCCCCTTTAACGCTTGAGCAACAAGCCAAACTGTTTATAGACGAAGCCCACAAGCGCGGAATAAGTGTTATAGTTGATGTTCCGGCATGCGGTTCTTATGATTTGTTTTTAGAAAGACCTGATTTGTTTGTAACATCAACATCTTCAGAGCCTGTAGTTCCGTCGGATTGGACAGATGTCAGACTCTTATCCGTCGGAACAGAAGAAAAAATAGATTTAAACACGTATAGCTTGTACAAAGATTTTGTAAAATATATGCTAAAACTCGGAGTTGACGGTATCAGAGCGGATGTTGCACATTCAAAAACCGCAATTTTTTGGAAAGAGCTAATAGAATATTCAAGAGAAAAAGACCCTGAATTTATGTGGTTGGCGGAATCCTCAGAAAGCTGGCATGACCCTATTTCGCCGCTTGCACCGTTTACATCCTATGACAAATTATTAGATGCAGGGTTTGACGGATATTACGGCTCATTTTTCAACCTGAAAAATTGGACAAGTGCAAAAGATTTTCACAAACAAATTTCCGCAACACTAACAGATGTCAAAAAATTCAAAGAACCAAAAAGCGTGATAGGCGCCTTCACAACCCACGATGAAGTCAGCCCGATACTGTTAAAAGGTCCTGCATTTAGTGAAATGATAATCTGGCTTAATTCAACATTGCCCGTAAATTCATACTATGTAGACGGTTTTCAAACGGGAGATGACTATTATTATAAAAAAGGCAACAGTCTTGCGCAAAAAACTTACACCGACGATGAAATATATTTCACACACAAAGGACAATTAGACATTTTCAACTTGTCGCGCAAACCCGGCGGAACAAACAAAGAAATAAAAAATAATTTGATATTAGGAAACAATATCAAATCAGGTATTTTACAAACTTTGAACAGCACAAATTACACCCCGCTTAAAACCACAAATCCTAAGGTCTTTGCCTACTCATTTAATTCAGATACAAAAAGGATTATAACCGTAGGAAATCTTGATTTTGAAAACTCACAAAAAGTATGTGTCAAAATACAAAAATTTAACCCTAAAAAACAAAAACTTTTACCGATAAAAATTTCCACAATGCCTGATATTAAAAGAGGGAAATTGCATCTTAATATGAATGCAGGCGAAATCGTAGTTTTTATAATAAATTAGGGGTAAATAATTGCTACCAATAGCCTTATGTCTTGTCTGTCGTTGCGAGGAGGTCAAAGGATTGACCGACGAAGCAACCCAGCCTATAGTATCAGCACGAGTACAAGTTTGTGCTATAAGGATGTAAGTTGGGCATTCTTGCCCAACAAATATTATGTAGATTCTTCGCTGCGGCTCGCATTAAACGGATATCGCTGACGCTTTCATCCTCTGCTCGCCTTGCTCTG
>CAMOQI010000192.1 GCA_946622835.1 uncultured Candidatus Melainabacteria bacterium | reverse complement strand
CTTGCAAAAACGAATATAGCATTTATAATTATTTAAAAAATAATCCTACAATATTTATTGCATTTTGTTCAGCTGTGGTTGCTTTTGTAACTTTCTTGTCAAAAATTACAACGCAAATAATGATAAAAAGGACTTTTGCTTATTGGAGTTTTGATTATTCGCATATTAATGTTGAAAACTCATCTGTTTTAACAAGCGCATTGTTAGCAATTATCTATTCTGTATCAATTTCATTCCTTTTAATTCTTTTAAAAATAATCACTGAAAATAATGCGCCAAATATCATTTTGTATTACATAATAAAACGCATTAGAATAGCGCTCAAAAAAAACATAAAAGCAAATAGTAAAGATAAAACGGAAACGATGTTTTTAAATGGATATCTTGAAAACATAAAAACTAAATCAAAAAATACTCTTAAATTGAATTATTATATACAGATTTCAATTATCATTATTGCTCAGTTCATTGCGATGTATGTTTACAACATTACTTTGACCACAAAAAATCAAAATATGCAATGGCTGGCAATTGCTGTTTGCTTTGTCTTCCAATTAATTATTGATTATTGTGTATATAAATCAATTCAAATTTCAAATGGTTTCAAATATGTAAAATATGTTTACAAGGAAATACCCATCAACTCAATTGACTCAATTTTGGCGGAAGAAACAAATAGGTATTTAAGTAAAAAAAAGAGCATTAAACACGGAATAAATAATATTACAGTATATTTAATATTGTTTATGACTTTTTTTAATTTCTTGGTTCCCGCCATTACGAATTCTATACCTCAAGTGTTTACAGACAGTGATAAATATGCAATTACTGCATTAGAAAACGAAACATATCTAATCGTGTTTCATGATAATAATGTATACTACTTAGAAAAGGCTATTATAAAAGAAACAGAAAATGGAAATAAAGAATTAGAAGTATATACAGATATTCAGAGGGTAATTATTACAAATGATATTCAATATAATGTTCTTAGTTTTAATGAAATAATAAGGAAAAACACCTCAAATTACCCTTATTAGAGTAAATACAACAAAAAATGCCAATGCAAGTTGTAAATGTGTTGCGGTTGGAAAGTGGATGCAGTTTGTGCAGTTTGCAGAGGCGGGATGCCGCTTTGCTTCGCAAATCGGGTATTTTTGACACCCGTCTTGCGACTGGACCCATTGAAGAATTCATAACTGAAAAAGACATTAACAAGGTTGAAAAACTTGATATAACATCTTTGTCTAAAGATATTATATCAAGCGTAATTGAATTAAGCTTATAATAATCATTGCTGTAAGGAGAAAAGTATGTCCATTTATTACCCTAAAGAAGATAAAATATATTTTAGTCAAAGTAAGAAAAACTTTGAAGAAGTAGTCAGTTGTTATAGTAGTGGCAACTATCGTGCAGCTGTTGTTTTGCTTTATTCCATTGCAATTTGCGATATGTTGCTAAAATTACAAGAATTAAAGGACATGTACAATGATACGGTTGCCGCTGAAATTTTGGATTTCTATGAATCAAACAGATATCAAAGTACCCGTTCTCGCTCAAGTTGGGAAAAAGAATTTGTTGATAAAGTCTTTGAAAAAACAGAGTTGTTAGATTTGGAATCACTAACTCATTTGAATCATTTATATGATGATAGAAACTTTTCCGCACACCCTGCTTTAAATGATAACTATGAATTAATTAGACCATCTAAAGAAACAACACTAAGCCATATATTGAATATCCTCGACGATATACTAACAAAACCACCGATACTTATTAAAAACATAGTTGATACAATAACTGAAGACTTAAAAGAAAAAAAGTACGTTTTTGATGGGAATGATAAAGACTTAGAATTGTATCTAAATAACAGATATTATAATAAAATGACGAACGCAATGAAACTGAAATTGTTTAAGGCTTTTTGGAAATTCTGCTTTATTAAATATGATAATCAAGATTGTATGGATAATATTAAAATAAACAGGAAAGCTCTAGCGGTGTTGATTAAAAGCTGTGATAAATCATTTTACACATTATTGAAAAATGAAAGTGAAATGTTAACAGTTGCGGAAAATGATAAATTTAAAAACAATTTAATAGTTTTGTTGTCGGATTGTGAAGAATTATACCCATATTTAAGCTCTATAACAAAGCTTCAATTAGAAAAAAGCATAAACGAAGAAGATGCTTTAAAATGTATTTGCTGGTTTAAATTTGGCTCGTTTAAGGATCATTTAACTTACTTGTATAAAGAAGTGGATGATATTCCGGGAAGACCAAATGGATTAGTAGAACATATGGTTGAGCATTATAGAAATGCTAATATGCTATCTTCGTTACTTGACTATTTTATTCATTGTTTTTCATTGAGCAGACATTTTGATACAGCAAATTGGAATTTCAATTATACAATCAAACCCTTTTTGAAAGAGTTTACAGATAAGCAGTTTATAACTCTTATTGAGGGTGTGAACTCCAACAATCAAATATATGACAGAAAAGCGGCAGAAGATGATAATACTGATATTGTGAAATATGCAAAAGAAAAATTAGGTAATGATTTGGACTTTTTAGCATATTCACATTTCAAATTCAAATCTGAACCAAAAGAACAAAATAGTGATGCCGTAGATGAGAGTTCTAGAGATGAATTACCTTTTTAATAAGTTCTTATAACAAATTACGTGAACAATTATAAACAAAAAACAACACATTTGAGATCTCTTTGCATATTAGTTACGGTTGGAAACCGTCTGCACTTCTGCGCTGAAATAGAAAACACTGTAACACACTGTTTGACACAGGATGAAATATGGGGAAGTTTAATTCGCACGATTGACGGCGGAAATGCAACTGAATACAACTAAATACAACAGAAAAAGCAGGATTGAAAGTCATTTCAATCCTGCTTTTTGGTGCGGAAGTGGGGTAACTGTTAACTGTCTATCCAAATGTTTCAAGCCGTTTCGGGCTTTGCGGTTGGTTATCGGTTGCGGTTAGCGGGTTTTATGCCGTATTCAGACAAAATACAAAAAGATAAGAGCATATCCAAACGGATATGCTCTTACTTGGTGCGAGAGTGGGGTGTGCTTTCCCGCTCTCGCTTACTGTTTACAGCGGTTGTTAAGTTTTCGTTTGGTTGGTGGTTGAGCTTGGGCGGTTTCTTATACCGCCAAGCCGACCTTTGTCAGATAACTGTCAGCTTTTTCTACGCTTACGGATTGGAAGTTGTCGAACACATCTGCATAGGTGTCGAGCGTTACTTTTATGTCCGAGTGCCCCATAAGGTGTTGAAGTACCTTCGGCGGCATTCCGCTTTCGATACATCTTGTTGCGTATGTGTGCCTCAGAC
>CAMOQI010000191.1 GCA_946622835.1 uncultured Candidatus Melainabacteria bacterium | reverse complement strand
AAAACAATTAAGTATTGTTTGGGCGAGAGGGAGCCGAACGCAAAAGAGCAGCGAAAACTTAGTTTGAGCTGCGATTTTAAGGGTGTATACCCTTGCGCGAGGCGATTACCCGAGAAAAAAGGACTGTTTACACAGTCCTTTTTATTAGCTGGGGAGAGACTCGAACTCTCGACCTCTCGGGTATGAGCCGAACGCTCTAGCCAGCTGAGCTACCCAGCCAAAATATTTCGGTCACCAACTATTCTCTCACAAAAAATTTTTTTTTCAAGAGGGCAGAAGATATTTAAAATCCGGTAATAATTATAAATAAATTATATATTTATTTTTATTAGTTATTCATCAAAAATCATACAAACGTTTTATTATTATTTTAACATTGTTTGGTATAATTAAATTATGTTTGATATATCATCACCGTCTATATATATACCGACAATATTTGTGTGCATTGTAATTGTTTTTGTATCTTTTTTATACAAGGATTCAAAAAGGCATACGCATGAGAACACAGTTGATTTGCCGTATTATACGGAAATTTCGCTGTCAATAGAATATATACACAGGAATATTCACGAAGACGGACGTTTTCAATATAGAAAGCATATTGATTCAGAGATAATAACAGAAAATAAATCATACAATTCATTGAGACACGCAGGTGTATTATATTCAATGTATTTGAATGAAAAATTAGGATTAAACAATAAGTATAAAGAATCAAGAATCTTGGCGTCAAAATATTTTATTAACCGGTATATAAAAAAACTTGGTAATAGGGGTAAATATGTTGTGATATCTATTCCGGAGGAAGAAAAAATCAATTTTAAAATAGCAAAATCCGGTGCTGCCGGAGTTGCTTTGTGCGCGTTGTCGAATTTATATAAAGACGGAGAAATCGAGTTAGCAATATTACAAGGACTTGGTGAATTTTTGTTATCAATACAATCAGAAGACGGCAGGTTTTATGCGTATTATGATTTTGAGACAAAGAAAATAAACAAGCAGGCACAGGCGGAATTTTATACCGGTGAGGCAGCTGCGGGTTTAATGTACTTGTATGAAGCAGACCCTCAGCAAAAATGGCTGGATGCGGCAAAAAAAGCTGTATTATATCTTGCAAAAGTAGGCAAAGAAATGGATATGGATATAGCATTTGACAGCTGGTCAGCATTGGCTATGGAAAAAATGTTTAACAAAAAATTATTAAACGAAGAGCAAAAATCAATATTACGTGCATATGCTGAGCAAATGGCGGTTCCTATAATCAGCACTCAAATAACAAATAAGAATAACAGCTACTACGGGGCATTCAAAGATAATGTAAGACCTTGCAGCTTGGGTACAATTATGGAAGGTTTGGCATCTATTTATAATTGTGTTGATAACAAGCAATTTAAACGTATTATTTTTAAATCACTTTCAATAGGAAATTTATTTTTAAGTAAAGTACAGGTGAAAACGGGTGAGCAAGCAGGGGGCTTACCGAATTCGGCAAACTGGGTAAAGCCCGGAGTTACGCCAAATGCAAGCATAATCAGAATCGATAATGTTCAGCACGTAATGAGCGGTTGGCTGAAATTTCAAAATATCCTAAGATTGACCGGAATGTATTAACAGTAAATAATTTATAAAACTATTCCGTGTTCCTGACAATATTGATTAAATACTTGTTTGCACTCTAAGATTGTGTTTTTCATATATGCGCTTTGGGTGTGCTGATCAACATTTTCTAAAGCCCTGTTGTACATTGTATCTGCGCCTTTTAGATATTCAATTTGTTTATCGGAAGGTACTGTTCCCAAGTCTTGATAATATTTGGCAAAGAGAAGATATATTTTAGACATAAGATCATGCATTTCAAATTTTTTAGCAAGATTCAAAGCTAATTCAATATTCATTTTTGCGCTTTCATAATCGGCTTCTTTAAGAAAGACCTTAGCTAAGAGAATTCGCAATTGAACGGAAAAATATAAGTTGTTTATTTTTGGATTTTGAGCGATATCCAAAGCTCTTTGAGCAGTATCTATTGCATCTTGAGAAGATGACGCAATAACGGTAGCTTCTGCAATAAAATACCAACACAGTAAAGCCCCCATAGCAAGTTTTTTATCCGCAAAATATGTAACTTGTTCATTATAAATTTCTAATGCACGTCTTGCCTGTTTTGAATCACATAATATTTTTCCCAAAAATGTTTTATAAATATTCATATAGAATTCGTTGCCGCTGTTTTGGGCAAACATAGTCCAGTTATACAAGTCCTCACGCAATCCGGCGTAATCCTTTAACATAATTTTATTTATGGCATTTATCAGATTATAATTATTTATATTTTCACACATTTCAGAGTCCAAATCATTGAAATCCAAATCTTCAAGGCTCCAAAAGTTTGCAACATTACCAAGCAAATCATAAGACTTTTGGAAATGGCCTTTTATAGTGTTAGCAAACGCACAAACAAGTTTCGCCCTTCCATATAAAATTTTATCTTCAATTTTATGCTTACCGATAATCTCGAATAATGTGGAAAGTTCATCAAAAGCCCTGTCGTTTCCTTGCAGAGCAAGCGCTTTTGCAAGATATAAATAAGCATTAATTCTGGTTTGATAAACAATACCGAGAGGGATTTTAGTATCAAGGCGCGGATTTTGCAAAGTTGATGTCAATACCGGCATGATATCGTTATCTATTAAATTTATTACTTCCCCACAATTGCCTATATTTAACAAAGAAGATATTTTAGAAGCTTTAATCATGGCTTTTTCCAGTTGCTGATTAGCTTTGAGCATGCTCAAAATACTATCGGCACATTCAACATCTCCGTAGTAATTCTCGGTTTTTTTGCAACATAGCGCCAAATATCCCAACAATTCAATTTCTTTAACATCATCATTGTTTGATTTTGCTCTGGATATTGCATCCGGCAGGTATTCAATAGCTTCATGCGGATCATATTGAGTTAAGAGTTTTCCTAACCGTTCACTTATGTTATAGCGTATATCAAGAGTTTCATTTTCATTGAATTCGTTAAGTAAGGCAAGACACTGCTTTTGAGCGATAACATACAAATTTATATCCCCAATATAAGAAGCTAATCGGGTTATTTTTGTCCAAATATCAAAAGCAAGTCGGTTTTCTTTCAAATTATGAGCAATCATTGCCATTATAGGATTTATATTAATTGTATAAGCACTGAGGGTCTTTCCTATTTTTATATTTATATCTTCAAAAATGGGATCTTTTTCAATATTTTTCAATATTTCTTCCCAAAGTAACATGCTGCTAAATTCGTATGTGAGTTCATTGCATTTTCTTATGTAATTTGATTTTACGAGATATGAAATAATATCTTTAA
>CAMOQI010000190.1 GCA_946622835.1 uncultured Candidatus Melainabacteria bacterium | reverse complement strand
TAGGCACACTTTTAGCAGAAGGAATCGGAGACACCATAAGAGTATCTTTAACCGAAAATCCAATTGAAGAAGTATATGCCGGATACGAGATTTTAAAAAGTTTAAATTTAAGAAACAAAGGGGTTAATTTTATATCCTGCCCCACTTGCGGGAGGACACAAATAGACCTGATTTCTTTAGCAAAACAAGTTGAAGAAAAATTCAAAACACTTGATAAAAATATAACAATAGCAACGATGGGATGCGCAGTAAACGGACCGGGGGAAGCCTCTTGTGCAGATTTTGGAGTTGCAGGCGGTATAAATGAAGGCTACATATTTAAAAAAGGTAAAATTATTGCCAGAGTTCCGGAATCCGAGTTACTTGAAAAACTTGAAGAAATTATTATAAAATCATACGAATAATATATGGAAACTTTTTGTAAACAAATTATAATATAATTGCAAGAGTTACAAAAAACCGCTATAATTTTAAAAAAAAGAGGTGACTATGAAAAAAATATTATTAATTGCGGCACTATTAGCTTTTCCTGCTATGGCAAACGCGGCTATTTCAATTGATCAACAAACGAATCCTGCTGTTTTAAAAAACAGCGGGTACTCTGCGCAAACAGCAGACGCTGTTTCTGTTGTAAAAGCAAGAGCAAAAGGCCAAGTATACTATACTCCGGATGAAGCAGCTTTTAAAAAACAAAATCGATTTGTAAGATTCTGGAGAAAATTATACGCATACACAGACCCCGCAGCAGAAGATTATTCATTTTACCATCATGACACAGATACGACCCCGTCATATACGGATTTATAAAAATATATTAGCAATTCTCGGTGCTTTCGTTATTTGCGGAAGCACTTTGTTGCACGCTAATGCCGCCGAATTTGCATCTGTCCAATACAACAAAGGCATATTTATAGATTATAACCAAATGGATAAAGCCAAAATTCAAAATGATGCCGATTCACTCTTAGAACAAGCACTGAAATCAGAAGATTTGCAAACAAAAAAAGATCTATTCCAAAAAGCCGCAGGGCAATATTACATTCTAACAAGACTTGAGCCTAATAATATTCAAGCAATTACAAACCTGGCACGCGTATACGACTATGAGAATAAAAACACATACGCCAAAGCGTATTTTTACAAAGCTCTTGAAATAGATAAAAATGACATCAACACGAATTATTATTTTGGCAATTTTTATTATTCAAGAAACCAATACCAAAAAGCTCTAAAATATTACAAACTTGCGCTTAAGAACGGATACCCTCAGAGTTACGATTTAATGTCTAAAATGGCAGGATTATACGAAAAGCTCGGGGATTTACAAAAGGCAAGCCAATGTTATAAAAAAGCGTTCTTAGAAAACAGAAAAAATTCCGATATTGCAAATAAAATAATTGAACTTGAAAATCTAAAAACCAAAAACGCGAGATATTATACCAAACAAAGAAAGAAATAAAATAAGATGAAAAAATCATATTCAATAATTTTACTCCTAATAACACTGCTTATTAACTGTTCAAATGTAAAAGCGCAAGATTTTAACGAACCCGCGTTATGCCAACAAGAAGAATGCACAGAAATAACAGGACAAGAAGAGACACAAAGCAACCCAATAGAAGCGCTTAACCCGACTCAAATAAATCCTGACGAAGCAGTATTTAAAACAGAAACCAGAAGGTATGATGTAATAGATCCGAGCTTTTCTGCAAGTTATTACCCCGGAGGAAGAGGCCCGAATAAATTGGTAATATACACCCCTAACTACGGAAAACATACCGGAACAAACGAATTTGGAACAGAAGCCGTGATAGAAGGTAATATAGTAACCTCTCTAAGCGGTGCGGATTCATTCATCCCCCCAAACGGAATTGTAATAAGCGGGCACGGCAGCGCAAAAAATTGGATCAGTCAAAATCTGACAATCGGTTCAAAAGTATATGTTGATACCCTCAACCGAACCGTAAACGTTTACACAACTTCAGATAGCTATACCTTTGAAATCAAAAATAAAATTGATGAAGCAAAATCAATAATTAATTATTATAAAACAAAAAGCCGGCACTATGATCCTGAATTGGCACAAAACCACATTCATATAGCCGAAAACTACCTTAAAATGGCAGAAAATGAAAAGAAAAATGTTGAACAACTTCAAAAATATACAAATGAAGCAATAAATGAGGCCAACTTGGCAATAAAAACTTCCCTCCCATACATAGAAGACGAAATGAAAGGGACTTGGATAAGACCTACAGAAACCTCAAAAGAACAAATAATAAATACATTAGACAATATAAAAGCAAACGGATTTAATAATATATTTCTTGAAACATACTTCCACGGAAAAACGATTTTTCCAAGCAACACAATGAACAAATACGGATTTACCGTACAAAACGAACTATTCGTTGGTTTTGATCCGTTGCAAATATGGATATCCGAGGCTCACAAACGCGGAATCGGTGTCCACATATGGTTTCAATCATTCTATGGCGGCAACAAAAAACCTGAAATCGATTCTTCCGCAATACTTTCAGTCAGACCTGACTGGGGAAATAAAACAAAAAGATATGCCCAAGTTCCAGGGGCTACAATGTCAGTTTCTGAGCATAACGGATACTTTATAGATCCGGCAAATCCTGAAATTCACACCTTTTTACTTGAACTTCTTGATGAAATTATAACAACATACAAACCCGACGGGATAAATTTAGATTATATAAGATATCCAAATTCGGATGCTCGCAGCCTCCAAAACTCTTGGGGGTACACAAAATACGCAAGAGAAGAATTCAAAGAAGAATTTGGAATTGATCCTGTGGAATTAACAATGGCAGATGTATGCTGGTACGATTGGAACCAATACAGAAGAAATAAGATTACCGAATTTGTGGCAAAAGCCGGAAAACTGGCCAAAGAAAAAAATATCTACTTAAGTGCCGTAATTTTTCCGGACATAGCATCTGCCCTGTCTACAAAGCAACAAGATTGGAGAAGCTGGTCACAAAATAATTATATCGACGGATTCACCCCATTATTTTTAACATTTGATTATAATATGTTAGCCTCAATGATGTATGACGTTCAGAGGGTTAAATCGACGGATACCGAACTGTACGCAGGTCTTTTTGTAACATTTATGGGAGGAGCACCCGAAGATTTAATCCGCCAAATACACCAAACAAGAATGCTCAACGCAAACGGGGTAATACTATTTGATTGGGCACATACAGGACCTGTATACACATCAACTCTAATGGCAAGCACATTCAACGAACGAACTCCGGTTCAAACAACAATTGCGCAGAAGCAAAAAAAAAAGTTATTCAATCGGAAAAAGACGAAAAACGCAAAGAACAAAGAGCTCAAGGAAAAGTCATAATGA
>CAMOQI010000189.1 GCA_946622835.1 uncultured Candidatus Melainabacteria bacterium | reverse complement strand
TTGACAAACCTGCAATTTCTGCCGGAGATAAAGATCTTTTTACAGGTTCTTCTGTTGTTACATCTTTTTGATATTTATCATTTTAATTTTTCTTGACAAACTTAACCTGATCCGCTGAATTTTGAGCAGATGGGTCAATCAAACAAATCAGCATCTTTGATTCATCCAAATCAATACCGCCATCAAATGTAGTACCCATGCCATTATTATCTTTTTTATGTTGTACTAAAGTTACAGAATTTGTGCCGTCGGTAAATGTCACTGAACCGTCAGGATTTTCATTTCTGGTAATTTTGGACATCTCCAGATTACCCATAACGGCCATATCATTATCGTCTTTAAATGAGAAATAATTCAAAGACTTAACTTCTTCATCTGTTAATTCAACAGTTTTAGTAACTTCTTTCATCTCAGTAATATAAGGTTTGTTATTTTCATCAAATTCGACTGTTTTACCGTTGAATATCAAGTTAGAACCGGTAATTACGCCATTACTTTTTCCAAGTTCTCTTAGAGTCGTTGCTCCAACTTTGTATTCTCCCGCTTGAGTTTTTGCAATCATACTTGAAGAAGCAGAAACGATTGAATAATCATCTTGCCACTGTTGGACATAGTTGATTGAGTATTTACCGTCATTTTTAGCAATCATTGTAGTAATAGTGTTAGTCAAAGCACCATCATCGAATGTGTAAGACACCTTCGTGTAATCATCTATCGACGGAGGTGTGGGAACAACCATATTACACAACTCAGAATAGTAACTTGCAGATTCGTTTGACAATGTTGTCCTTTGTTGGTTAATTTGTTGACCCTCAAACTCAACATCGTTCTTTCTTGCTGTTAACATTAAAAACCTTGCTTGTGATGCACTCATTCCCATGGTGTTTTTCCTTTCGCAATTAATCTTCCTGTAATCGATTTATCGGTATAATTAATATAAATCTTTAATACTTTCCGAGATTTTGTTACAATTCGTTACACTTAGAATGTTAATTAAATCTTAAGAAAAGTTTTTGTCGACATTTTTGGAGTAAAATATAGATGACAAGAAAGGAAAAACTATGTGGGATTACTCTGAAAAAGTTATGGATCATTACAGAAACCCCAGAAACGTCGGAACAATAGATGATGCGGATGCAATCGGTTCTGCCGGTTCTTTAGCCTGTGGAGATCAATTAAAAATATATTTAAAAATAAAAGATAATATTGTAACCGATGCAAAATTTCAAACTTTTGGCTGTGGTTCAGCCGTCGCAAGCTCAAGCATTTTAACGGAAATGATTATTGGCAAAACAGTCGATGAAGTTCGAAAAATAACAAACAAAGATATCGCAGATGAACTGGGGGGGCTCCCACCGGAGAAAATGCACTGCTCTGTTATGGGTTATGAAGCTCTTGAAGACGCATTAAAAAGCTACCACGCAGATGGGTATATAGATTTAGAAGAGCTTAAAGGAGAAGAAACTAAAGAAAAAATGATATGTACCTGTTTTCAAGTTACTGAAAACGTAATTTGGGACGCGATTAAACAAAACGGCCTTAAAACTGTTGAAGAAGTAACTAATTACACAAAAGCCGGAGGCGCTTGCGGAAAATGTAGAAGCGCCATCCAAGACATAATTAATACCTATTACAACAAAGAAAAATCCGAAGAAAGCATGACCACAACCCAATGGATTTTGAAAGTTAACAATGTTATAGAAACCCAAATCTCACCGGAATTGCAAAAAGACGGAGGAGATATTGAACTTGTTGACATTAAAAATAAAACAATCTATGTAAAACTCAAAGGCAGATGCTCAGGATGCAAAAATTCAACAATGACTTTAAAAAGCTTTGCCGAAAAGATTTTACAAGATTCTTTGGGTTCAGATATCACCATCATAGAGGTAAAATAAAATGAATAATAAAATTATATATTTAGACAATAATGCCACAACAAAAATTGATGAAAAAGTTCTGGAATCTATGCTCCCGTACATGAAAGAAGAGTACGCAAACCCCTCAAGCATGTACGACTTCAGCAAAAAATCCTCTAATGCCATAAAAGAAGCTCGCGGAGTTATAAAAGATTTTGTCAATGCCGCAGATGAAAAAGAAATAATATTTACCTCATGCGGAACAGAATCCGCTAATACGGCAATTCGCGGAGTCTTAAACTACAACAAAAACAAAAAACATATAATAACAACAAAAGTTGAGCATCCGTGTGTATTAAATGTGTATAAACACCTTGAAAAGCAAGGTTATAAAGTCGATTATATCGGAGTAAACTCAAACGGAGAGCTTGATTTAGAACAACTGGAACAAGCAATAACTCCCGACACGGCTTTAGTTTCAGTTATGTGGGCAAACAATGAAACAGGTGTTCTTAATCCGATAGAAAAAGTTTCACAAATAATAAAATCAAAAAACAAAGAAGCTAAACTTTTTGTCGATGCCGTACAAGTTGCAGGAAAAATTCCAATAGATGTTCAGGCAAACGGTATCGATTTATTGGGAATTTCAGGGCATAAATTCCACGCGCCAAAAGGAGTTGGGGCATTATATATCAATTCAAAAACAATGATTACCCCGCTAATAATAGGCGGACACCAAGAAAGGGGCAAACGCGCAGGAACAGAAAATGTCCCCTATATTGTCGGATTAGCAAAAGCTGCTGAACTTGCGCAAGACAGTCTGGAATTTGAAGCAACGGAAATCAAACGCCTTCGCGACAAATTAGAATCGAATATATTAAAGACAATATACAACGCAAGACTTAATACAGGTGTTGCCAACAGGGTTCCAAATACTACAAATATCGGATTTGAATACATCGAAGGCGAATTGATATTGCTGCACCTTTCTGATATCGGCATTTGCGCGTCCTCCGGTTCTGCTTGCACATCCGGTTCATTAGAACCAAGCCACGTTTTAAGAGCAATGAATGTGCCTTTTACAGCAATTCACGGAAGCATCAGATGGAGCTTAAGCCGATTTACAACAGAAGATGAAATTGATTACGTTATCGAAAAACTCCCCTCTATTATAGAAAAGGTCACATCAATTTCTCCATACCAAAAAGAGCTGGAGCAATTAAAAGCCCTGCACTCTAAATAATTAAAAATCAACTTAACTAAATATAAAGTCCTATTATTTTTTAAAAAATAGGACTTTAAGACTAAGAAAATATATCGGATATTAAAAATATAAAAACTCCCAAAAGGAAGAATAGGTTTTAAAAATAAAAGAAATTATTCTTTCACTAAGGAGTTTTTACTATGAAAAAACATATATTAATCACCATGATTCTATTAAGCTGCAACATGGCATTCGGTGGAGTTAACAACCAAGTATTGGATAAAATTGAAGATTCAATATTTGGATATACATATTCAAATGAAGCAGAAGC
>CAMOQI010000188.1 GCA_946622835.1 uncultured Candidatus Melainabacteria bacterium | reverse complement strand
CAGAAAATACGGATAGCATTCATGGGCGGCAAGTCCGTGGATGAGCAAGTCTGTGGATGAACAAGCCGGTGGATGAGCAAGCCAGGCCGGTAAGACTTTGTCAAATCCTGCCAAAAATTGGACGAAATGATTAGACCAAGCACATGCAACCGCAATAAATCCGATTGCATATTCAAGCATTAGAACCCAACCGACCATCCACGCCGCAAACTCGCCCAGAGTTGCAAATGTATAAGTATAGGCTCCTCCGGCAACAGGTATCATTGTTGCAAATTCCGAATAACATAACGCTGAAAAAATGCAGGCAATCGCTGCAACAATCATTGATACAACAAGTGCCGGCCCTGCACCCAAGCTTGAACCGTCAACACTTCCCGCAGCTGCAATCCCGACAACGGCAAATATTCCTGAGCCAATAATTGCACCAACACCAAGTATTATCAAATCCCAAGCACCCAGCGTTTTTTCCAGTCCGTCTTTTTTTGCTTCCGCAATCATTTCATCCGGAGCTTTTATCTTTGTCAGATGTCTAATGAAACTGCGAGTAAATGTCGCTCTGTTAAATTTTTCAGCCATTTATTTTTCCTTATAAGTTTGATGGGTTTGGTAAGTTTAATAGGATAAGTTTTTAATCCTTTTTATGTCGCTTTAATAAGTATGACAGTATCACATAAATAATATGAACTTATCAAATTTATCTACACTTGATTACTTCTTTACACAACGGAAACCCCATTGCTTCACGTTGTTCTACGTATAATTTTGCAACCGCAGATGCCATTGTTCTGACTCTGCCAATGAAATTGTTACGTTCATCCTTGCTGATTACGCCGTGCGCATCCAATAAGTTGAATGTATGTGAACACTTTAAAACATAATCATACGCGGGTAAAACTAATTTTGCATTAATGCAATTTTCTACCTCTTTTTGACATAGGTCAAACATTGCAAACAGTGCATCGGTATTTGAATATTCAAAATTATATTTAGATTGTTCAATTTCATTTTGAAGATAAATATCGCCGTACTTTAAGGTATCATTCCACATAATATCAAAAACGGATTCTTTATTTTGAAGATACATAGCAATACGTTCCAACCCGTAAGTTAATTCCAAAGCAACAGGTTTAATCTCCAGACCTCCGACTTGTTGAAAATATGTAAATTGAGTAATCTCCATACCGTCAAGCCAAACTTCCCATCCTACGCCTGCCGCGCCTAAAGTTGGTGATTCCCAGTTATCTTCAACAAAGCGTACATCATGTTTAGATAAGTCAATCCCCATAGCTTCAAGACTTTTAAGATAAATCTCTTGTGCATTATCAGGGGAGGGTTTTAGAATAACTTGAAATTGGAAATAATGACCCAGACGATTTGGATTTTCGCCATAGCGGGCATCTGTCGGGCGTCTGCAAGGTTCAATCATTGCAGTATTCCACGGCTCAGGCCCTAATGAACGTAAAAAAGTCGCAGGATTCATTGTGGAAGCACCCTTTTCTATATCGTAGGGTTGTTGAATTATGCACCCGTAATCCGACCAAAATTTTTGTAAATTAAAAACGAGTTCTTGAAAATTTAATGCCATAACATAAATCCAATATTGTACTGTCTACACTTTTGTTAGCGTATTACAAACATAGTATCATTTCAACTTTATTGTAAATATATTTAACAATAATTTTGAATGTGTTATTATGTATACAAGGTGAAAAATGGCAGATAAAATAATAATATTTTCGGGAAAACAATATTCGGGCAAGGATACCGCGGCAAAAATAATGCTTGATAATATGCCTGATTATAGGCGCTGTGCTGTCGGCGATATAATAAAATTAACCTATGGAGCTCAACATAATTTGACATTTGAGCAAATTGAAGCAGATAAACCAAAATATAGAGCGGGGCTTATTGAACTCGGGAACTGGGGAAGGGCTCAAGATCCGGATTATTGGTTAAAAAAGATTCTTGAGCAAGAAGGAAATATTATGGTTACTGATGTTCGGGTTCCTCACGAATATGAAATATTTAAAGCGTCCGGAGCAATTACAATAAGAATAAATGCAAATAGAGATTTACGTGAAATAAGAGGCGGAAAACTTATTGGAGAAGATGATGTAACCGAAATTGGGCTCGATGATGTAACCGACTGGGATTTCGTGATTGATAATAATTCTGATTATCCGACTTTAGTTAAAAATGTTGAAAAGATTATTGAGCAAATTAAGGATAGTAAATAGATTTTCATTTTCCTGCTCTTTTGCAGATGGTAAGATTCTTCGGGCTTCGCCCTCAGCAATGACATGTACCATTCTCCCCTCTCCTGATTTTTAGAAAAGCGGCAGCGGTGAGGTTAAATATATATCATACCCCACCCGGCTCCGGCTAACGCCTCCGCCACCCTCCCCTATTCTTTAGGGGAGGGTAAAGCTTCTTCGCTGCGCTCAGAATGACGGTTTCCCGTAATTGCGATTTGTTAATGGCGGCAGTGCTCACAGGTGCAGGGCAGATTCTTTCTAGGGGCTATTTTGTGCCGCAAAAATTATTTGTGATGATTGGAAGATTACAGATGATTATCCGTGGTAGTTTTCTTGCTTAATCTTTTGACTAATCTTAAATAAAGCATTAACATTACAGTATGATTGAAAATTATATGGCATATTTAATGATGCTAAATGAAAAACTAAACAGGTTTTTTGAATCTCAAAAACCTTATATTTTTTGTAAGCCCGGTTGTTCAAAGTGCTGTGAAAATGCCCAGTACCCGTTTTCTAAAATTGAATTTGAGTATATAAAAATAGGATTTAATCTTTTGCCATATAATATGCAAGAGCAAATCAGACGAAATGTTGAAAATACTTTAAAATTGAAACGAGAAAATAAAGAAAAAAAGTTTTCATATGTTTGTCCGTTTTTAATTAATAATATGTGTTCGGTTTATCACTATAGGGGGATAATTTGCAGAACATTCGGGCTTATGAATGTCGATGTTGACTCCGCAGGTTCAAATATCCCGTTTTGCGCGTATGACGGGTTAAATTATTCAAATGTATTTGATAAAGAAAAGCAAATTATATCAAAAGAAATGTTTAAAAAACTCGGGGTAAAAGAAGAGCCTTCTGCTTTTAATATTCGGTATGAATTTTTAACTGATCCTGATTTCGCAAAAGGTTTCGGTTTTGAGTTCGGACCGATAAAGCCTTTAATTGACTGGTTTGAGGGGTGAATATAAAGGCTGCTCTGTTTTTAATACTTGATAGCATTAAGTATGATATCTCTTGCTTGGATTGCTTGTTCTTTCGTTAATTTTGGGGTATCTGCCAGCGGATAGTCCATCCCCAGATCTTTATATTTGCCCCTTGCCATATCGTGATATGGCAAAACATCAAGAGCTTTAATGTTTTTCA
>CAMOQI010000187.1 GCA_946622835.1 uncultured Candidatus Melainabacteria bacterium | reverse complement strand
CTGTAGATAATGCGTATCGAAATATTCCTGATAAAAGCAAAAAGAAGAATAAAAAAGCTCAAAATAAAAAGAAATCATATAAAAAAGAAGAAGATTTCATGGATATGGATTTTTAGTATATTGTAATTGTTAATTGTAAAGATTTATTACCCCCTCTTGAATAATATTAATTTTGTATTACAATGATAGTAATTAAAATTATAGGAGGAAAAAATGGTCTGTGGATCCTTAGAAATTGAAATTTTAAATACGTTTTGGAATCTTAATGAAGTTAATGAAGACAAGGATATCTCTATACAAGATGTAGTTGATGAGTTGAGTGCAAACGGTACTCAAAGAGCCTATACTACTATTAAAACCGTAATGGACAGACTTGTTACAAAAAGTATTTTAGTTCGTTATAAAGCCGGTAAAAAGTTTTTCTACAAAGTCACTATGGACAGAAGAGAAATGGCTTTGGATATGCTTCGTGAGTTTACAAATAATTTCTTTGACGGAAATTATTCTGATATGATGCGTTTTGTAGAAAATGAAATGGATGCTTTGTTAGTATAGTTGTTATGCAAGATTTCATACAGGACAGAAAATCAGCAGCCAATCTGTTGAGAAGTGTATTAACGGGCAAATGTTCAGTGCGTCAGGCGATGCTTTTATTCCCTAAAGATTCGGAAGATGAAAGTGTTCTTGCTTCGTATCATGCCTTAATTCATTATGAAGCGGATGAAGATTTAAGGCTGCGGGATATATTATACAGAGAGGAGCAAGATGAATATATCTCTTTTCTGGCGACAATTTTATCAAATGGGGAAAATTTGCCGCAAAATATCATAGATAATTATAAAAAATATTACGATACTGCGCCTGTTTTGCACAATGATAATCCGCAAGGATTTTGGAAAAGTTTCTGGAAAAATTTAAATGTAGGATTCGGAAAGGAAGACAAATGAAAAAAAGATTAATTGCTTTAGTTGCACTGTCTGTTGTAATAACGGTTTGCACAAGCGTCAGCGCTTGTAATATTTTCAAAAATAAGCAGTCAACGGAAAAAGTTCAGGCGACAATGCCTTCCGTGCCATTATACGAAAAAAATGCCATTGAAGTTCTGCCGACAATGAATTCTAAACGTCGTGCCGAGAACAGTATTTGGGTCGGGACATTCCAACTTGTTTGGAACGATGTTATTGACACTATGGTAAAACGTCCGATAGAATTTGTCGAAGGTCCGAACGTAACTGCCGAAAATTTAAACAAAAGAGAAATTAACAAAGAAGATATCAGTGAAGACTCCTATTACATAAAATCAGGTGTCATAAAACCTGAACTTAAAAAAGAAATTGAAAAAGGAATAAAAGAAAAATTTGATGAGACAAGCGATATTTTAGGGATGATTGATTTTACCTATGACCCAAATAAATATTTATTCTACGCAATGTTGAAAAAGGATTTCAAATTTTTAGAACCTTTTGACAAACTTGAAGAAGAACAATTCGGAGCAAATCCCGTAAATGTAAAATACTTCGGGATAGATGCAAATTCTCAATCAACTCTATACAAAAACGTTTCCGTCCTGTTTTACAACAAACATAATGATTATGCAGTAAGTATTCACACAAAAGGAGACGACGAAGTAATTCTTTACAGAACAGATGATGAGAAAAATTTAAACGAATACTATGCAGAAATCAAAGAAAAAACTCAGGATTTTGAAGATTCTAAATTCTTCGGAAGTTATGACAGATTAAAAGTTCCCGACATAAAACTTTATCAGATGCAATATTTTACGGATTTAATGGGCAAAAATATTGTAAATTCTAATCTTAGGATAGACCAAGCCCTTGAAACCGTTGATTTTAGGATGAATAATGAAGGTGTAAAACTAAAAAGCGAAGCTGCGATTGTCATGAAAGCAACTGCTATGCCCGGACCACCTCCAAGAATAAGAAAATTTTACTTCAATGATAAATTCGTATTGTTCTTGATTGAAAAAGGGAAAACGGTTCCGTATTTTGCTATGCGTGTTAGTGATATTGAGGCCGTGAACAATACTTCAAATAAATAGTTATAAAAGGTGAACGAAATTTTACGTTCACCTTTTATTTTTAAAAATGTTGTATAATGGTTTTATGAAAAAAATTTTTTTGAGCATAATAATGATGATGATATGTTTTTGCGCAACAAATGCAGAAGCATCTTTTTGGCATAATATTGAACCTGTTCACCCTGAGATGAGTACGCAAGAATCATTAGATTCACAGATGCCAAGCTCAAAACTTGTTCGAGTCGGTATCGGAACTAACGGTTTTTCGTCTTATGAATGGGAGAATGCTGTAATATATGCTACAGGAGAGTTTGAAATTTATAACAATCAAACATATATAAATACTTTTGATTCAAATAACGAAATTGAAATATCTATGGTAGGTAAAATTTTTGTTCTTAAAGATTCCGAAGGTGAAGTTATTGAAAAAGTTTCAGGCCCTGTCAGGTTTAAATCGGAATTTGGATTTGTTGGGGTAAAAGGTTTAAAACGTTCAGGGCGAAATGCTGTTTATAGAGGGGAGTTACAACTTGTATCATCTAAAAAAGAAGGAAAATTCCATATAGTCAATGAGTTGGAGGTGGAAGAATATTTAAAAGGTGTTGTGCCAAACGAAATGCCGGTATCTTTTGGGTTGGAAGCCTTAAAGGCTCAAGCGGTTGCCGCAAGAAATTATGTGCTTTCCCCAAGGGTAAAATCAAATCCGAATTATGATGTGGTAGATTCTGTTGCAAGTCAGGTGTATTTTGGTGCGGATACCGAAAAAGAACTCTCAAATCGTGCGGTATATGAAACCACAGGAATAGTTGCACTTTACGGTTGGGATTTAATACTTGCACAGTATTCATCTACTGCCGGCGGGTATAGTGAAAGTTTTGCCAATGCATTTTCTGATCCGTTAACTAAAAATTTCCCGTCTGATGAAAAACCGTATCTTATTGCAAAGCCTGATTATGATGAATTTAAGCCCCTAAATTCAGAAGAAGATGCTTTGGAGTTTTATAAAAACAGTCCAAAATCTTTTGATGTAAAATCGCCGTATTTTAGATGGGAAAGGGAATGGAACGGCCAAGAAATACAAGATGCGGTTCAGGCAAATATAGCTGCCCAAAGTGCGACGGGATTTATAATACCGGCTGTTAATAAAGGCGAAACAATCGGAATAATAAATCGTTTAAACGTTACAAAACGCGGGAATTCAGGTAAAATCATAGAAATGGTTATTGAAACGGACGAAGGAAATTATACTGTTCGGAAAGAGCTTGTTATAAGGCGGCTTTTAACAAATAAGGGAAAAGCTTTGCCAAGTGCAAATGTAGTGTTTGAGCACGAATATGATGAAGAGGGAAACTTAATATATATAAAAG
>CAMOQI010000186.1 GCA_946622835.1 uncultured Candidatus Melainabacteria bacterium | reverse complement strand
CGAAATATCAATGGGTATGAGTCAGGATTACAAACTGGCAGCCGTTGCAGGGTCAACGATGTTAAGAATAGGTAGAGAATTATTTAAGTAATAAACGGAGGAAAAAGCGGTGGCAGCAATAATTGACGGTTTCAAAAAATTCGCAAACTACGTAGTTGAAGGTATTGGAGGAGAAGGTCCTTTTGATGTTTTATCAGGCGAAGATGACGGTTATGATGAAGGTTATGAATACGGTTATGAAGAAGACGGAAGCGCAGTAAGAGTGACTGAACCTTCATATTCTCCAATGATAGAAAAAAGAAATGAAACAAAAGTCGTAAGCCATCCGCATTTTAATAGAGGCGGAAACGAAGTTGTAGTAATTGAACCGCGTTCTTTTGAAGATTCTGCAATGATTGTTCAACACTTAAAAGACGGCAAAATCGTTATGCTTAACTTGCACTTACTTGATAAAGAACAATCTCAAAGAACAATTGACTTTGTTTGCGGCGCGTCAAAAGCATTGAACGGAAGCCCCAAAAAAGTGGGAGATTTGGTATTTGTATTTGCACCAAGCAATGTAACATTATCAGCAGATATGCAAGTGCAACAAAACAAGTTTAATGATTCTTTGTGGGGAGCATCTCTGCAATAGAATATAATTAGTATGAGAAGAGAGATAGTTTAGATAAACAGGCGGTATACACCGCCTTTTTTTTGTCCGCGCCTTAACAAAATTTATAAAACTCTTGGTTTTTAAATATGTTTGTTGTATTTTATTGCTACATAGCAGAAATATGAATATAAAAGGAGAATTTTACTATGCAAGTTATATTGAAAAAAGAAGTCCAAAACCTTGGCGAAGTGGGCGATGTAGTAAACGTAAAAGACGGTTATGCAAGAAATTTCCTTCTTGCTAACGGCTCTGCAGAAATTGCTACCCCCGGCGCTTTGGCTAACAGAGAAAAGAATATGGCAAGAATTCAAGCAAAACAAGAAAAATTGCATCAAGAAGCTCTTGCTAAAGCTGAAGAAATTCAAAAATTCGGCACCCTTGAATTATCTGCAAAAGCAGGTGAATCAGGAAAATTATTCGGTACAATTACAACTAAAAAATTAACAGAAGAATTATTGGCTAAAGCAGGTATTGAAGTTGATAAAAAATCAGTTTCACTTAATGCTCCGATTAACAAAATCGGCAATTACACAATGTTAATCAAATTAACATCAAAAGTTAAATGTGAATTACCAATTTCTGTAACAGCTTCTGAAGTTGTAAAAGAATCTATTGAAGAAGAAGTTGAAACAAAAGAAGAAGATATTGCACAATAAGCAAATATACGTAAAAAACGGTATCGCTTACAAATAGCGGTACCGTTTTTTTATTGAAATAAGATAAATTTTCCGTAACTATTTGACTAAAATATAAAATAATGAGAAACTTATAATATAAATTTAAGGGAGATAGAATAATTTGACAGTTAAACTGGCGATAACCGGAAAAAGCGGAAGCGGTAAAACAACTATTGTTAAAGCATTTATGCGACTTTTTAGAGAAATGTTTCCGGATAAATCAATTTTACTTTTTGATAACGATTTATCAAGTGAGTTAGGGCACAGCTTCGGACTTGATATAAGAAACACCATATACGGTATTAGAAGCGGGAAACACGAATATAAAACAGGCATTCCGGAAGATATGACCAAACAGGAGTTTATCGAGTGGGCAATGGAAGATATTCTTGTTTCAATAGAAGATAACGTTGATATGATTGTTTCGTGGTTTGTCGGCTCAAAAGATTGCAGATGCCCTATTACAAAACTTATAAACGATGCGGTTTATAAACTTATAAACAGATATGATATTGTAATTTTTGACTGCGAATTTGATTTGAAATATCTAAATCAACTTGTTGATGTTGAGATTGACTCCACAATAATTGTAGGAAAACCATCCGAAGAATCCGCTCATCTTGCAAAACGTATAGAAGAATTCAGCGCAAAATATGCAGCAGGAAATCAACTCGGAGTTGTAATAAACAAAGTAGATAATGATAATCTTTCATCCGTTTATGACCTGCTAAAAAAATACGATTTAGACGTATTAGGTGTTGTTCCGTTTGATAAAGAACTCAAAAATAACCCCATAACAAAGGATTCTAAAACAGTTCAAGATGCCATCAAACAGTTCTATTTCAGATTAAATCTTCCTCAATCAAAGTAATTTTTTAACTAAACCGCCGCTAAATCTTTATTTGAGAACGGATTTGAAGTCTTATCCCCCAAGATTTCCGATTTAATCACGGATAAGTCTTGCTGCATTAATCTTCTTGGAGAACCGTCTTCCATAGAATGATTCCTCAAAAGATATGACGGATGAAAAATAGCCATTGAACGATATTTTTTACCGTTTACCTCAACATCAAACCATTTTCCTCTAACTTTTGAAATTTGAACTTTTTTATCATCACAGAATGATTTCAAAGAAGTTGCACCGCAAAAAATAATAGCTTTTGGATTCATAATATCTATTTGCGCCGTTAAATATTTTTCGCACATTGCTTTTTCTACATCTGTTGGAACCCTATTTTCAGGCGGTCTGCATTTAACCGTATTTATTATATATAAGTCTTCACTTCTTGAAATTCCGGCCTCTTGCAAAAATTGATTAAGTAATTTACCGGCTCTGCCGACAAAAGGAGTACCTGTCATATCTTCTGTTTCACCGGGGGCTTCCCCTATTAAAACAATTTTTGCCGTTTCAGGATTTCCGTCTGAAAATACAACATTGTTCCTTGTTTCTCCCAAAACACAATCCGAACAATTTTCACACTTTTGCTGAACTATATCCAAACACTGTTTTTTTATCATTTCTCTCTCCTTTTGTCCGTCAAAATAAGCTATTTATCTTCTGCAAAAAATCCTACATTATATTTTTTGCAATATCTTTTTAATTCTTTAATTATTATATCAGATAATAAAAATACTGCAATCAAATTAGGCACGGCAAGAAACAAAGTGAACGCATCTGATAAATTAACCACACTTTTCAAATTCATTGCAGAACCGATTATTATAAATACACAATAAATTATTTGAAAAGTCCTTGTGGTGAATTTCGATTCCCCAAACAGAAAAGCCCAGGATTTTGTACCGTAATATGAACCGCAAAGCATTGTTGACAATACAAAACAAGCAGCCATAAATGTTAAAAGAATCGGGAAAAACGGGCAAACAGTCGCAAAGGCCTTTGATGTCAATTCAATACCTTCAATACCGTTCGTATTCAGATAAGCTCCTGTCACAACAATTATAAACGCCGTTGATGCACCAACAATTACCGTATCAACAAACGGTTGCAACATAGCAACAAAAGCTTGAGCAACTGGTTTGCTTGTTTTAACCGCGGAAAAAGCAATCGGTGCTGTACCTAAACCGGCTTC
>CAMOQI010000185.1 GCA_946622835.1 uncultured Candidatus Melainabacteria bacterium | reverse complement strand
TCCTGTCGCAATCTACCTCTCCGCAGGGGAGAGGTCGTGGTTGCTGACGAGCTTGCAAGTCATGCAACCACGGGAGAGGGTGTCTTCCCGTTAGGGCAAAGCATGTAGAGCAAAACAACATAAACCATGATAACAACACTTACCCCTCTCCCTGACCCTCTCCCCCAAGGGGCGAGGGAACAATATATTTACCCCTGTTGGGCTGAAAGCCCAACTTGCATATTAAATTAATATATTGCTATGCTTTAATCCCCGTTATCCCAAGAAAAACAACAACGTTACCATACATCCTAATGATGCGGCACTGAATACAAACCATGTATGCATTACAGGGTGTTGATGTGACCAAATTTCTTTAATAGTTGCAGTTGCGTTGTTCAGGGTTTGCATTTTATCTTCTCCAAAAATAATCTAAATTCTTTCGTGTTTACATTTTCAATTATCCACATTTATCGAAAAACAAAATCCCCTGTTTGGTTGATTATTAATTCAGTTTATTTTATTATTGACTTATGCAAAATGTTGAATTATTATTGCCCGCCGGAAATATTGAAAAGCTAAAATATGCCGTAAAATACGGTGCTGATGCTGTTTATTTCGGAGTCGTGGATTTTAGTTTGAGGGCAATGCGCAAGGGTGAAATAATTACGCTTGAAAATATAAAATCAGCGGTTGATTTGGCGCACAGTTTAGGTGCCAAAGCGTATATGACGTTAAACATTTTTGCGTTTAACTCCGATATCAAGCATTTAGAGCAGTGTATGGAAATTATAAAAGATGCAAATCCGGATGCGGTATTAGTCAGTGATTTCGGAATATTGCGTTTGTTGCGAAAATATATGCCTGATACCGATATTCATGTCAGTACTCAAACAAATATTTTGAATTACGAGTGTGTAAAGTTTTGGCAAGATATGGGCGCAACCCGTGTCGTTTTAGCTCGTGAACTTTCAATACCTGAGATAGCCGAAATAAAGCAAAAAGTTCCTGATATGGAAGTGGAATGTTTTATACACGGTTCACAGTGTGTCTCTTTTTCCGGCAGATGTCTGTTGAGCGATTATTTTACCGACGGTGGGCGGAAAGCAAATTCGGGCAACTGTTCTCAACCCTGCCGTTGGAGTTATAAGCTGGTGGAAGAAACTCGCCCCGGACAGTATTATGAAATCAATCAGGATGAGCGCGGCTCTCATATTTTGAGTCCTAAAGATTTATGTCTTGTAAAACACCTGAGAGAAATGATTGATGCCGGTGTTGATTCGTTTAAGGTAGAGGGCAGGACAAAGAGTTTATATTATGTTTCTGCGGTGGCGAAAACATACCGTGAAGCGATTGATGAAATTTTGAAAAATCCGCAAGCAGATATGGAAAAGTATTTTATTGAATTGCAAAAGGTCGGCAATCGCGGTTATACAACAGGGTTTGCGCTTGGCGAGAATATGCCTGACAGCTATAGTTATGATATTTCAAAAGGTTTGGCGGGTGCGGATTTTCTGTTTGAATTTCACGACAGGAAAAAATATTCGGATGTTGTTTTCGACTCGGTTTTGTCTGATAATTTGTATCTTGTTAAAATGAAAAATAAAATATCTTTAGATGAGGAAGTCGAAGTTATTACTCCTGATGAAAAATTTGTAACAAAGGTTGTTGAAATAATTAATGAAAAAGGAGAAAACCTTGAGATTGCAAATACAAATGCAGATTTGTATTTGCGCCTGTCAAAAGAGCCAAAAGATTATGAATGCGCGCTGGCGCGTACGGTTGGAGTAAAAGAACATGTTTGTTAAACCTGATTACAATTTTAAAAAGATATTTGATATAGATTTAGCGCAATTAAAGAATTCGGGTGTTAAGGCTTTGCTTTTTGATTTAGATAGCACACTGATGCCTTCCAAATCCGCAAAATATCCAGAGGATATTTTAAAATGGCTTGATGAGGTGCGAAAAGAGTTTTTTATAGCGGTTGTTTCCAATAATAAGAATCCTCATTATATAAAAAAAGTGGAAGAGATTTCTGATTTTCCGTTGTTGTTTGATGCGAAAAAACCGAAGGTAGAAAAGGTTAAAGAATTTTTGAAGCGTCACAGTATTGATTCAAAAGACTGTGCAATTGTGGGCGATAGACCATTAACTGACATATTATGCGGGATAAAATTGGGGTGTAAGACAATCTTGGTTGATTCAATTACTGCGGATACCGAGTCAAAGCTTGTGCGTTTTGTCAGATTTTTGGAAAGATTAACTCTTGCAAAATGATTTTGTCAATCAAGGGATTGAAATTTTTCCTAAAAAATATTCTTGTAACAAAATATTAATATTTTAAAACCCTTGTGTAGCTGGCATTTTAGCTTGATTTTCTTTTCAAAATGCTATCCTTTTATAAATTTTGACTAAACGCGGATAATATTATATCATTGTAAGAGAGTATCTGTGTTTTGTGTAAAATACACCAAATAATTGATACCCAATAGATAGAGTTTTACTATAATGTTGATGTTATTATAAAACGAGATTGGTGGAGATAAAGTGAAAACGAACTATTATAGGAAGAATGGTTGGATGAAAGATAGTTTTGCACAGCGAGGTAAGCTTATATCTTTATTGTTGGCAACTGTTTTTGCAATCGGATTGATAGCCGGCGGATGCGGGGTGTTTCAAGGCGGCGCTGATAAAGCCGACAATGATGCACCTGTAGAAGTTGTTGATATTGATGTAACACCGACAGAAGGAGTTACTGTTCCGTCTGATATGGATGTGGATATTGAACCGGCTCAGGCGACAAAAATGGTTTCATATGATGTTACCTCTGTTGGCAGGGCTGATCCTTTTATGCCGTATGGGGAAATCCAAGCGTTTAATGAGGCTACAAATGCTGCAATTGCAGAAGCTAATGCTCACAATGCTAAAATTGCGCAGCTAAGACGTTTGAAGAATATGGCTATTCGTGAACCTGATGATATAAGTCCGTATAGCTTTAATCTTCCGGTTCCTCCGACTTCATTGGCATCGGCTGATGCTGCGGCGGCTGTTATTACCAGAACAAAAGTTGTCGGTATTATGTATAGTGCAAACAGTCCGTCTGCTATTATAAATATTGATGATAAAGATTATTTGGTTCGTCCGGGTGATAAGATTTTAGGACATGAATATAAAGTTCTTAAGATTAATCCGTCGTGGATTACCGTTGGGCTTGGTTCAAATATTTATTCGGCGAGTATAGGTGAATTATTTGAAAAAGGTGAATTGGATTCTTCCAAAAATGATATTTATAACTTGAAAAACAGATTTGGTGGTAGAAAAGGTTAATTTATAAATAGGATAAGCAGGAGCAGATATGAAAAATAAGATTAGAGAAAAATTAATTGCAAGTGTAATGTTATCGGCATTTTTGGTAACAAATTCTGTTGGTGCGGCGCTTGCTATGG
>CAMOQI010000184.1 GCA_946622835.1 uncultured Candidatus Melainabacteria bacterium | reverse complement strand
CAATTTTTTCTTGTTCTTCTATAAGTTTGTCATACTCTAAAATATTTGTATAAACCGTTGCAACATCTGATAATAATGCTAAATATGCACTTTGTTCATCAAATTTGCTCATTTCATAAGCCTTTTTAGCACTCTTTGTTTTATCTCTGTTTTTGAGCAGAAAATCTGCCTCGTAATTTACCATAAAAGGTAATACAAAAGCATTTTTGCTAACACTCAAATTAGGATTGAACTTTGGTGAATGAATTCCTAAATAACTTGCGGCCACGCTAAAACTCGGTAATTCGTTTGCAAATTGAGATTTTACACCTTGTCTGTATTCTTCTACCCTTATAGTTGCCTGCTTTGCATTGTGGTTATTATCTATCGCCTCATTAACATATTGGGGCAAGTAATCATCATTGAAACGAGCAAAAAACTCAACATTCAATTCATTTCTATCAACTGCAAAACAGGGGTAAATTATTAAATTCATGAGAAATATTAGTACTACTATAATTTTTTTCTTCATTTATCTCTCCAGCTTCCTTCAAAAGTGCTTGTATATAAATCCATGTATTATTTTAATTATATCTTTAAATACTTTAATATAATAAATTAATTGTATATTTTTTGTCAAAATCTACATTTGTTTTCCTCAAGATTGTGATTATTTTACAATCAGACAATAATATTTTATTGTAGTACAATGGGTTATTATAGAATGGAGAACATTATGAAAATAATCGACTGCGAATTCCACTATTACTTACCTGAATTAATGGAATATCTTTCCACACGAGATAATGCAATGAGATATTATCCGGAATCTAAAATTCTGGAAGTTAGAGATAAGGTTTTAGTTAATAACTCAACAAACAAGGGGTAAGATGATGGAAAAAGTGTCGGAAAAAGAAAAAATAAAAAATATGCCCGAACCGAATGCAAAGCAAAAGGAATGTATTTATAATACAAAATTAGGCAAATATCTTGTGATTGCGGGTCCCGGAACAGGTAAAACCTTTACTGTCACCCGTAAGATTAAATATATGATAGAAAATGACGGTGTTATGCCCGAAAAAATTCTGTGTCTGACATTTTCTAATACTGCCGCTCGCGAGATGAAAACCAAAATCGGTGAAAAATATGATGTAAACGTATTCACCTATCACGAATTCTGTTTAAGTATTATGGAAGAGTTTCCTGAGCAATTTGACATCGAAACTTTCAATATCATCACGGATTCTCATAAACGAAATATTATAAAAGAATGTATTGATGAGCTTCATCCTATCGCGTATAACAACGAGAAAAATAACCCCTACCAGTATTCTCAAGATATTTTAGACGGAATTGAAGAAATAAAAAAATATCGCATGAAACGTGAGGAATTTTTCGACAATTTAAAAGAAAACCCCATGTGGGAAAAGCGTTTAATCAAGCTTCAACAAGCCCAAGAAGAAAAACCAACCAAAAGCCGCAAAGCTGATATTGAAAGCTTATCTAAAAGAATTGCCCAAATGAAAGAGTTGTGGGGCTTTTACGAACTCTATACACAAAAAATGAGAGCATTAAACTACATAGATTTCCACGATATGATAAATATTGTTTTGGAAAAATTTGAGGATGAGGATTCATCACTCTTGGAAGAAATCGCCTACAAATATGAATATATTTTGGTTGATGAATACCAAGATACAAACAAAGCCCAAAATGATATTGTTTTTGCCTTATCAAAGTTTTGTCCGAATATTTTTGTAGTTGGGGATGATGACCAAATTATTTATACTTTCCAAGGTGCAAACCTAGACACCATTGAAAACTTTTTAGACAAATTTAAAAACGAAGTTAAAGTCGTTTGTCTGACTGAAAACAACCGTTCAACTCAAAATATTTTGGACGTTTCACAAGAGTTAGCAGAATTGCAAAATAAATTCAACACCTTTAGAGCCGAAAAAGCCAAATCAAAACGCGAAAAAGAACTTTATGAGGCTAATGCGATTAATTTGCGAATTTGCTCCAAACCTAAATTCTCAGATTTAGAAATAACAAAAGATTTAATCTCGCCCAAAACATCCTCCGTTCACCATAAAAACAAACCCGTTGAATATTACAGTTTTGAAAACGAACAGGATGAAAGAGATTTTGTCGTTCAGAGTATAAAAAATATTATAAATAATAGCCCCTCACCCCAACCCTCTCCCCAAAGGGGCGAGGGGGCAGACCACCCAAAACTCTCTGAAATTGCAGTTTTAACCCGTACAAATGAAGAATTAAAAGGGTTTGAAGTTTATTTAAAAGCAAACGGAATACCTGTTGAAATCACGGGCGGAAAAAACATTTTTGACATAAATTCCGTTAATGCAATGATTACATATATGCAATTTTTGACAAATCCTGAGATGTATTCGGATAAATTGTTAGGGTATCTTTTAATGCGACCGTTCCATATTGACCCCAGAGATTACAAAACGCTATATGAAAACAAATCTCACAACAGAACATTGACTGATAATATCTTAAATCTACTGGAAAAAGGTATTAGCGAACAAAATTTAAAATCTAAACTGAATTACCTTTTGAAAAAAGATTCCAACACAATTACAGATGATATTAAAAATGTTTTAGATAATAAAACTTTAACCATTTATGATGAAGAAAAATTGAAGAGTTTTATCTCGACTTATGAATATTTAAGAACTTATGTAACTAACGAAAATTACGCAAATTCACTCCTTGAAATCGGAAATAAAACAGGGATTTTTAAACACTATTTCAATGACGATATAAACAAATTGGAAAACGTAAAGGGAATTAAAAAGTTGCTGGATGAGGCCGATGCTTACTTTGCGCTTCACACAAATCAGGAAAATTCATTCTTTCATTTTGTTGATTATCTGACAAAAATGCTTGAAGGCGGAATAAAAATAAATTTGGATAAAGAAGACAAACCGCTCAATGCTATTCAATTATCAACTTACCACTCTTCAAAAGGCCGCGAATTTGAATATGTTTTTATGCCATTTTTAACAAGTAATAAATGGGAAAGCAGTTCCTCAAGTTATAAAGACAAGATCCCTATGACAACAAATTTAATCACTTATGAAGAAGTTGAAGAAAAGCAAGCACAATCAAAATTTTTAGATAACATTAAACTTTTGTATGTCGGAATGACAAGAGCAAAACACTCGCTATACTTAACTTGTGTTGATCTTAACAATAAAGACGCTAAACCAAGTTGGTTTATAAAACAATTAAAAGACAGGTTTCAGGATAAGCCTGAGTATTTGGCATCCCCTGAAAAACCTGAAATTCATGGACTTGAAAAGCCGGCAACAGATTACGATTACAAAAAAGAATTTGAAGAATTTATACGCAATCGTTTCCAAAAATCATACTCCCCAAGTTCTCTAAACACATACCGCAAAAAATAAACTGTTATTGTTATATTTGTTATA
>CAMOQI010000183.1 GCA_946622835.1 uncultured Candidatus Melainabacteria bacterium | reverse complement strand
GAAGACGACAGTAAAATAAAATTTAACGGAAACGTAAAAGTAACGGTTGATGATTTAAAAGTTGTAGGCGATAGTGCTGATGTTAATGTAACAAAAGACCAAAAGCTTGATACAGCCACTTTCTATGACAAACCATACGCTTTTGAAATAAAGAAAAATAAAAAAAGAGAAGTTAAAGCAAACATTTTGAAAGTATCTCTTATCACAAAAATCATACGTGCTGAAGGTGATACCCAGTCAATAGTATTTGAAGGGAAAACACCTATCGTAGTTATCAACTCGGATGTTCAGGAATACGATACAAAAACAGGTATCATGACTGCAACAGGCACGGTTACAATGAAATATAAAGATATTGAAACTCTTTCAAATGCAGCAGAAATTACAACCGATAAAAATGGGGATTTGAAAAAACTTGTATTAACAGGAAATGCAAAAGTTAAGCAGGAAAATAACGAATCTTATGCGGATAAATTTGTTTATGAAGCTAATACCGAAATAATTACTGCTTATGGAAATACTACGTCAAATGCGATTATGGATGACGGTACAAAACTGGTTCTAAAATCAAACTATCAGGAATATAATCAGAAAAAATCCATTTTTAATGCCAGCGGAAATGTCAGGATTTGGTATCAGGATTATTATGCTGTTGGCCCCAAAGTTACTCTATACCCAACCCAGGGAACAACAAAACCAAATGAAGCGTATTTTACGGGGCGTTCAAGTATAACGCAGGGTGTGAGAACAATTTTTGCCGATAGAATTAAAATGACAATGAAACCGAAAAGTTTTGATGCACAAGGAAATACCAGAACCGTTATCAAAAATGTCAGCAACTCTAACGATGAAAGTATGTCATTAGGGCTTTAATGCTCACTTTTTCTATCTCATCAATTAAGTTCTGCTGCATATCATAGGCTAATCGGAGAGGAATTTCCTGCTCTGTCATGTCGTTTCGCTCACACGAATCCGCACTGACACCCACAAGAGCAGATACATCTATTGCAAGTTTTATTATTCTTTCAAAAACTTCATCAAAAGATTTCTTATCCATAGTTATCCTCTTATATATACAATATATTATATATAAGTATAGTATACTGTATGGAAAAACATTTGTCAACATGTAATAATGAATGCTATGAGGGATGAAAGAGTAAAAACCTTAGGTTTTAACATTAAAGTTGAAAGATTGCGTCAAAAATTAACGCAAGCGCAACTTGCTGAAATGGCAAATATCAGTACAAACTCATTATTGAACATGGAAGGAGGAAATCAAACTCCGTCATGCCTTGTACTATACGATATTGCAAAAGCTCTCAATGTTCCATTGGAAACTTTTTATAAAGATATATAGGTCGAAATTATTTTGAGGAAAAGATGTAGGTTGGGCTTTCAGCCCAACAACAAGAGAAAATAAGATGTAGCAGGGCTTTTAGTCCAACAATAGGAGAAAATAAGTTAGTAGGTTGGGCTTTCAGCCCAACAATAAAGGAAGTAAAATGAACGAAAAAATTGAAAAAGCACTGGAATGTTTTAAAAATAAAGATTACAACGGCGCAATCGATTTATTCACAGCAGCATCAGAGGTTGAAACAGACAATGCCGAAATATACAATAATCTCGGACTTTGTTATGCAAACACCGGTGATGATGAAAAAGCTGAAAAGAATTATTTAAAATGTATTGAATTAAATCCAAGAATTCCGCAATGTTACATAAATATCGCAGATATTTATTACAAACAAAAAAGATTAAGCGACGGGATAAACATCTTGTCATATGCTATTGATATGCTGCCTGAGCATTTAATTTTCAGACATTATTTGGCTCGTTTCTATATGGAAGATACAAAACAGGATTTGGCAATAGACGAACTTAAATATATCTTGGAAAAACAACCCGACAATTACGATGCTTATTATGATTTGGCAAAAATATATTTTGAATTCGGAAATTACGATTCTGCTATTGAAAATTTTGAAAATGTTTTGGAATTCAAACAGGATAATGAATTTATATATTATTATTTAGGAGAAGCCTATCAGGCAAATGATGAGATAGATAAAGCAATTTCAAGCTTTTTAAAAGCCATTGCCGTAAATAACAAATTTGCACCCGCATATAAAAAAGCAGGAATTTTATTTATGGCTCGCTCAGATAATCAAGATGCGGTTGAATATTTTGAAGATTATCTGAATATGGATATCCCGCAAGAGGAAAAAGACAGCATAAAAAAGATTATTGAAAAGATAAAAAATTAATGAAAAACAAATATTGGATAGCATTTTCATCAATAGAACAAATTGACAGTCTTTTTATAAAAAGGTTGTACGAATATTTTGGCGACATTGAAGTCGCATTTAACTCTTCATTAGCAGAATTAAAAAATATTGAGGGTTTAAGCGTTAAAAAGGCCGAAAACTTTTTAAAATACAGAGATAAAGTTGATATTGACAGAACATATACAGAAGTTGAAACAAGGGGGATTAATTTTCTGACACTTGAAAATGAAAATTATCCTGAACTTTTACGGCAAATTTCAAACCCGCCCGCAGTTTTATATTATAAAGGAAAACTATTTGAATGTAATTTAGATAAAACACTGGCGGTTGTAGGCTCCAGAAGAGCAAGCAGCGCAGGGCGCGACGATTTGCGAAAAATTTTATCCGGTTTAGGGGGTACCGATATTTGTATAATTTCAGGTCTTGCATCAGGAATTGATACGGTTGCACACACAACAGCCATTGAAAATAATATTAAAACAATAGGCGTTATTGCAAGCGGGTTTGATTATACTTATCCGACGAGCAACAAAACCCTTTATGAAAACATAATAAACGGCTATGGCGCAATAGTAAGTGAATATTACCCGACGTTTGAACCGATGAAATTCAGATTTCCGCAAAGAAACAGAATCGTTTCAGGACTTGCGCACGGAACACTCGTTTGCGAAGCATCATTAAAAAGCGGAGCTTTGATTACCGCAAATCTGACACTGGAGCAGGGGAGAGAATTAATGTGCATACCCGGCGCCATATCCAACCCGAATACTCAAGGAATTTATAAACTTTTGAAAAATGGAGCTTCCATCATAACAGAAACCGAAGATATCTTAAACACATTAGGATGGGAAGTTAAAGGTCAATCTCAAAGCGCGGATCAACTAACATTACCGATGTTGACCCCGGATGAAGAAAAGATATATAATAGTCTGGAAATAGAAGAAAAAGGAATTGATGAATTATTATCATTAACCGGTTTGGATATTGATTCCCTTTTAATGAACTTGACAACAATGGAGCTTAAAGGCATAATAAAGCAGTGCGGAGCTGACAGATATAAAAAGGCATAAGAAGATAATGGCAGGGAAAGAAAAATCATTAGTAATAGTCGAATCACCGGCAAAATCAAAAACTATTAAAAAAATTTTGGGAAACGATTTTCAAATAGAAGCAA
>CAMOQI010000182.1 GCA_946622835.1 uncultured Candidatus Melainabacteria bacterium | reverse complement strand
AGTTGATTTGACAAACGGTTGGATATACGAATAGGGGTAAATAACAATAAAAAAATACCTGATGTGAACATCAGGTATTTTTTATACTGCTTTTTTCATAGTAAACAAACTTTGAGAAAACAAATTGTTAGAATGTGTTGTCGGATTCAAAAGCGTTAGCTTTTGCTGATTAGACACATTAAATGGATTTTCATATGTATTTGCAGATTGTAATGCAATATTTATTTACAAAGAATGACTTTTTTGATACTATTATAATAGGGATTACAGAATATAAAGGGGTATAGCATGTCAGGACACTCAAAATGGGCTAATATTAAGAATAAAAAAGCAAAAACAGATTCACAAAAGGCAACCGTTTTCCAAAAATATTCAAGAGAACTTATTGTTGCTTCACGTTTGGGCGGACCTGATCCTGCAGGAAATTTCAGATTGAGAACTGCAATCGAAAAAGCAAAAGCGGCAGGACTTCCTAATGATAACATAAAACGAGCTATAGAAAAAGGATCCGGCGCAGGGGGCTCTGACAATTACGAAGAATTAACATACGAAGGATACGCGGCCGGCGGTGTTGCTGTTGTTTTGGAAGCTATGACCGACAACAGAAACAGAACCGCAGGAGATGTAAGAAGTATCTTCACCAAGTTCAACGGCAACCTCGGAGAAACCAACTGCGTAAGCTGGATGTTTGATAAAAAAGGAAGCATTGAATTTGACAAATCCGTTGATTTTGACAAACTTTTTGAAGCCGCAATCAATCTTGATGCTGAGGATGTCACCGAAGATGACGATAGCTGCAAAGTTATAACTTCTGTTGAAAATTTTCAAACAGTTGTTGAAGGTTTGGAAAAAGAAGGTTTTAAAAGTGTCAGTGCTGAACTTACAAGAATTCCTCGAAATAATATTGAAATCACCGACCTAAAAACCGCAACTTCGGTTATGCGTTTAATTGACAGATTAGAAGAACTTGATGATGTTCAAAATGTATACGCTAACTGTGATATTCCTGATGAAATTGCAGAACGGATAGAGGTTTAAATTGCTTGATAAAATAAAAAAAATTTCAACTATTCTTAATGAAAGTTTTGGACAAAAGTCTTTGATAAATTCTTTGCAAGAATTCTTTTTAAAAAATTTTCAAGTAAAAACTTTTTATCTTGAAATTCCGGAACAAAAATATCCGCTGCAAACTTTCAATGAAAATCTTGTTAAATATCCCTTGTTTAAACACAAAAAAAATATCTGTAACCTTTATTTCTCCGAAATAAGCGAAGAATTAACAGACTTTTTGGAAATTGCAGCTCCGTTCATTTCACTAAAGGTTCAAAATATCACCCTCAACGATAAAATGCAAAAGAATATAAAATTTCATGAAACAATGAAATATATCGCAAAAATTATCGAAACCCAGTATGAACTATCATACGTAATTCCAATTATCGGAGAGATGATAGACAAATTTTTTGAAAATTACCTTTTATATATTTTTCTCAAAAACGAAAATACCGGATTAAATTATCTTGCTTGGCCAATAGCTTGCAAAGATGAAAATATTATGGGAATAATTGACCAAATTGACGGAAAAATATTCACCTCAGACAGACATCTTCTGGCGCTGCCGCTCCATAGCGAAGGAAAAGATGTCGGGGTTCTTGTTGCAAAAAGTACGGATGATATTATATCCGCTAAAGATGAAGATTATTTAGAGCAAATATCTTCTCAAATTGCCACAACCATCAACAGAGCAAATGTTTACGCAGAAATCTTAAAACACGCAACATTGGATGCTTTAACAGGATTTTATAACAGAAGACAATTGGAAGAACGACTAAAACAAGAAGTTTCCAGCGCAAAACGTCAAAAAACACCACTCTGTGCAATCATGACAGACATTGATTACTTCAAAAGTGTAAACGATACATACGGACACGCCGTTGGGGATTTAGTCCTAAAAACCATTGCAAAAATCATTCGCGGGCAACTTCGGGAATACGATATTGCAGGAAGATATGGCGGAGAAGAATTTTCTATTCTTCTTCCTTTCACAAAGATTAAAGAAGCAAAGATGGTTGCCGAACGTTTAAGAAAATCTATTGAGAAAAAGGCAATAAACATTTCAAAAGTTAATGCGGAGGCTGATGTTAAGGAAATAAATGTTACAATTAGCCTTGGGATTTACGAAATGCAACCGAATGATATAGAAGAAGACTTATTGAAAAAAGCTGATAAAGCTCTTTATGAAGCAAAAAATACAGGACGAAACAGGATTGTAATACAAGATGTATAAATACGATAAAATATGTAAAAACTTAGAAGAAACAAAAGAACTTGCGCAAAAGTTTGCCAAGCTCATAAAAAAAGACGGATGTTTCATAAATCTTTACGGGGAAATCGGCGCCGGAAAAACTGCATTTGTAAAACTTGTCGCAGATGCAATCGGGGTGAAAGAAAAAGTTACAAGCCCCAGCTTCGTTATTCTTAACGAATACCACAGTGCAGATATCCCCATTTATCACTTTGATTTATACAGACTTGAACACGAAGGAGTAAAAACAATAGTCGACGAACTCAGAGAATACTCGCAAGGAAAATGTATAACATTTGTTGAATGGGCAGAATTTTCTCAAAATGAAGTCCCGTTTGACCATATTAAAATAAATGTAACCTACGATGATAATGATTACCGTAAATATTCATTTGAAGGTATCGGAGAAAACTGTACAAAAATAATAAAAGGAATGAATTCGTGAATATATTAGTATTTGATACATGTTTGGATAAAATGTATGTTACCTTGACCCAAAACAAAAATATTTTATGTTCTAAAATCGTGACAAATCAAGATAACAAGTATCATTCCGCGTTTTTAATCTCAACCATCAAAGAAATTTTAAAATCAAATAACCTTACCCCGCAAGATCTTGACGCTGTCGGAACAAATATAGGGCCGGGAAGCTTCACCGGAATAAGAGCGTGCACAACAGTTGCCAGAATGATGGCGCAACAACTTAATATAACCGCTGTCGGAGTGTCTTCTCTTGAAATTTTGTCAAAAATTGCCGAGAAAAATACGCCTGCACTGGTGGCTCTTGATGCCAGAAAAAACTGCGCCTACCTGTATACTGATGGGGAAATAAAAGGTGCTGTTGAATTAGAAGAAGTCGAAAAAATAATAAAAAACAATAATTATTTTGTGATAACAGATGACAAATTAAATCAAAGACTTGGAGGGATATCTTATCAACAAAAAGAATACAAACTTGGAGAAATTTTGGCAGAGCTTGTCTATGAAAAATTACAAACTCAAAAACCAAAATGGCAGGAACTAAAACCCTTGTATATCCAACCGCCCCCAATGGGCTAGAGAGGGGGTAAATATATTATTCCCTTGCACCAAGAAAGGTAGGTGTCCGTCATTCTGAGGGAGCGGAGCGACCGAAGAATCTTGCCCTCCCCTAAAGAATAGG
>CAMOQI010000181.1 GCA_946622835.1 uncultured Candidatus Melainabacteria bacterium | reverse complement strand
AAGAAGGAATAACCTACATAATCTTCGGAATCCGTTTTCTGAGTATAGGTAAGATAGTCGCCGTCCAGCTTGAATTCATAGTTACCCGATACACCTTCATCACCGCTGATGTTAAGGATAATGCTGTTACCCTCAACCTTTTCCTCAAAGGTTGTATTTTGGAACATTGCTTTGTATTCGGCGTACTGCTCGTCAGCCTTGAAATTATCAAGTAGTCCGTTCAATAAAGCGGAACTGTCAACGGATTCGTTGGTCTCACTCTGTGACGGAGTATTTCCGTCGTTTGTGTTGCTGCCGTTTGACGAACAAGCGGCAAAGGACATAACAATTGCTGCAACAAGTGCAAGCGCTACTAAAATTTTACTAAAATTTTTCATAATATTTCCTCATCATTATATTATCTTTTCTTAATGAATGTTCTGACAGCAGAAACGCAACCGGCAATTGCCACTAAAATCCCGAGAACAATAAAGATAACACCGCCTTTGGTAGGATTAAGGCCTGAAATCTTTTCGGGATTCTTAGACTGGACAAGAATGTCCACCGAATCGCCAACCTTAATGTTGTCATCCTGTTCGGGAGCAGGCACGTGCTCGTATTTTTTACCGTCAAACTCATAATCAATATAGGCAGTATTTACAAGACGGTCCGGCTCTTCGGGGTCTGCTGAACTTTCCCATTCCTCCTGCACATCAACCACTGTTGCTGTAATCTGTGTGTCATACAAATCCTTTTCGGAAATAGTTTTGATACCGCTGACGGCAAACACTATGCCGAATACTACTGCAGCAACAGACATAACGATACTGATTGTTTTCTTCATTATAAAGCCTCCATTTTTGGTTTTTATATATTATATAATACCTGTGTCCAACAAATGTCCTACAAGCGCCGGGTATTTTTATATTTTTTCTATTCTTTTTTCAATTTGAGCTTCCGTAAAACTTGCCCAGGTGTATGCGCTCATATATTCTCCGTTAAATGAATTGATTGCTGTTGCGTCTCCATTCATTAAACGGTATAAATCACAGTCAAATACGTTTGGATTTACGCGAAGTTCCCCTGTTTTTAACTCAAAAATCTCCTCAACCGAATTCTGTTTGAGCGTATCTTTCAGTGAACGAATAATAAGCCAAGCAGCTGAATTCCAAGCGGCATAACCAATTTACAAAATAACACAATAATCGTCGGTCTTATAGCATACCCCAGAATACTGAAAACCGTTCTCAAAAAAGGCAAGGATACGGAGGTACCGAGTATATTTTCAACAACATTTTGTATCACAAGCAAACTGACAAAGCTTATAATGACAAAACTGTCGTTTTGCCACAACGGAGTGCAACGAATTTACACGGAGTGCAATTTGCAGAGCCTCCAGTGCTTATTTTGAAGCAAAAAAATAACGCCCGAAGCGGGCGCTAAAATGGCGGTCTGGGTGCAAACCCCTTGATTTCAGTACTTTTGCGCAAAAAAATAGTGTAGTCAGAATGGTATTATTCTAACTACACTATGGTGGCAGAGGTATAAGGATTCGAACCTTAAATGACGGAGTCAGAGAAGGCAACGGAGAATTTGAAACGCAGTCGTAGAGCGGGTTTCGCTGAAATCATTTCTTCACTTGGTTCACTAGGCATAAAAAAGCCCTTAAAAACGGCTTGATTATTTGTCGCCGACCACAATATGTAGTGTTTGATAACACGAAAATCGCCCAAAAAAGTAGAGTAACGGTAGCACTGCGGACTTAAAGAAGGCGTAATGAATATAGAAAGTGGCTGTAGATATCGGATTTCAGGTTTATGACTGGTTCGTTGGCAGAATCAGGTACTATTTTTGTAGTGTAAAGGTAACACTGCATACACCGAATTTACATCAAAAAAATATGATAATGTCTGTAGAAAGCGGTGTTCGGGTGTTTTCTCTGTTCGCAAAGCACAATTTCTGTTCAACCGCTTATCCAAAAAATGCACATAAACAATATGAAAAGCGTTGGAAAAAACCAACGCTTTTAATCTCTTCGTTCGGATAGGCCGTTTTCAATATATGTATGATAAACAAATCTTATATTTTTATTTCTGCCGATCCGTTAATTATATGTTGATATGGTATGCCCGGTTGCTTATTCCAAAAAAGGCTGATGTCAAAACGGTGTTCTATTAATTTTGCATCAAGATTCGTAACTCGAATCAAATCACTTTTATACTCTTTTTTAGAACGGCTATTCAGTAGATCTTTTATGTCTTTGATATTGCAACTACGAAGTAATTCATCTTCCAAGTTTTTAACTTGAGGGACAGTTATAACTTTTGAAATGACATGACTATCATTTAGCTTTTTAATGTTCCAATTTAGAATATCCGTATTATTAGTATCAGTATCAAACACTAAAATAACTATCGTTCCTTGTTTTAGCGTACGAATAATATTTGTAGAAATTTTACTTTCTACAACGTTTAACTTTTGCACTTTGCCAGGTTGAATAACTCTAAGCTGATTCTTCAAGGTGTTTAAAAGCTTCTTCTCATCTTCACCTTCAACAAAGTATTGATAATACTTATTCTTCATATTTATTTATCTCCAACATTTATCCTACTGATTGAATAAATCAAGTCAAGATCTGGTGCGGTTGAGAACAAATCGTTTTCAACTGCATTTCTCAATGAATCTGTATTGCGTTTCAATAAAGAAGACGCTTCAACGCAAGTAATAGGCTGATCAGAGTTATTCAAATCTTTTCGTAAGAATGTAAACGTATGTTTAGGTAAATCCATATCAAGTATATCCGTATTATGAGTCGTGAAAAACAATTGTTCACCGGGTGTAACATAGTCAATCATTAATGATAATATCGCTTTTTCAATATCAGTACTAATGTATGAAAATCTTTCATCGCAATAGTAAAAGCTATTTAAAGCTCTCATTAAAGAATAAACAATGAAAGCAATACCTACCCCTGATTTTGTTCCACTTGACAATAAATCAGTATCTAACATTTGCTCAGACTGAACGACAAAAGATTTATTGGGGTACAGAATTACATAACCACTATCAACATCTTTTGATATATTAACTTCTGTTATTGAAGGATCTAATGTTTTTAAGATGTTTTCAAGAATTAGTTTAAAATGATCATCTTTATTTGGAAGCTCTGGAACAAATTTATTATCTTTTGGATAATCAAAAAACCATGCAAGTTTGCCCATTTTTTCTAATTCGGTAATATAGTTATCAGAAACAAAATATTCCATGTTTTCGATTCTATTTACGCATGATTCGTAACTATCTTTTGAGTTGATATTAACATTACGAACTTCAACATGAATATTCTCTATGCCATACTTTCCATCTGAACAAGGGTCAATAACGCAACTTACCCTGTAAAACACATTATTCTTAGAGGCTAAATCTATTACAAAAGATGCCTCTTTGTTTTGTTCATTTATAGCATTTGTAACGAAGTCATAATTCTTTTTTTCAATGAAATGAAAGATTTTCATTACGATTAAACCAAATGTGGTTTT
>CAMOQI010000180.1 GCA_946622835.1 uncultured Candidatus Melainabacteria bacterium | reverse complement strand
TTTCGGAAGGTGCAATGTGTATAGAACCATGATACGGAATAAAAATTTCTGCATCACAATAGGGTTCATAGCTTCTGAAATCTTTGTATTTATCTTTGTACTGAATTTCGCCGCCGTCTACAACTACAACTAAACCGGAAAAAAGCCCTTTTGCAATAATACCTGTATCAACATTTCCAGTTATTACATGCTCACCTGCAACCCAATTGCAATAATTCTCAACTTTGAAAGGGAATACACAAAGTGAAACAATTGTATCAATGGGATTATTAGTAAGGAATTTTTGAAAAAGTTCTGTTTCATCTGTATCAGTTGTAACCGTAGTATAAAGAAAATCCTTCAATTCCTGTATTTGAGAAGGTTCAATAATATACTGATATGTGAAAGGGCTTGAAGCAGAAAGATTATTTGGGCGTAATTCCGTTTCCATGTCAAATTGTTCGGAAGCTTCTCCATTATAACCGTTTTTTTCTCTAAAATCTTCCCCCCAATCCGCATTATCAAGCTGTAAAGATTCTTCACCGCTTTTATATTCATCGGTTGTGTACCCGTCAAAATTGATAACAGGGATACAAAGATCATTCGAACCAATTTCAGCTTGAATTTTATTTACATGATCTACAAATTGAAGTCCATACCATGAAATCATCTTTCTTATATCAATATCACTTTTCAGAACGGTTACAACTCTCGAAACATTTGAAGGTGTTCCTATTGCGTACGAATCAATAATAGTTTCATCGCCTGCAAACATGTAAATGCCTGCATTTCCGTTTGTGTTTCCTGTTGCGGCAAATGTGTCTAATGTAGCATTAGGAGTAATCGATGCATTTCCTATACCGAAAGAAAACCCATAATCATTTAGCCTTGAATTTACTAAAGCATTGGATGCATAGTTTATAATATCTTCCCCGTCATATCCGTACACATTATTATTATTATAGTTCGGTAAAGGTTTGTATTTTACATTTTTTGAACATCTCAAATAATTATTTCGTGTTGTACTTGTTCCGAATCCTGAATAAGCAATAGAAACATTATTGTTAATATTGAACCTGTTCCCGGCTTTTCCTATATAGGGAACACCGAAAACCCCGTAAATATAAGGATATTGCGTTTTATAATTTTCTTCCCAATCTGCTAAATCAAAAACCCTGCTTTCGACGTTTGATAAATCATTTCCAACTACAACTTTAACTAATAAAACAATATCGTTATAGTTATATTTTGTAATTGGAACAATAAATCTACCCCCTGAAAAGGGAAAATCGTCCCTTTTTTGCGCTATTTGTTCGGCGCTCCAATCACCCCAACGGGAAGATAAAAAAGAATTACCGTCTGCATCTATACCCATTGAACTACTTGCATTATCTGAAAAACCATAATAGGCAATTGAAAGAAATAACGGAACATCCCCCGCAAAAGCTTCATATCTCCCCGCAATTGAAGAAGTTCGGTTCAGATATGATATATGCGCCAATGGTGAATTAGCAGGGATCGCGGCATAACAAATAGATTCATCAAGCAATTTGCTATAAAAATTTCTGTTTTTGTTTGCATAACCGTTTAACTGTCCGTTTGAATATTGTACCCCGTTATATGTTTCAATGGAATATGTTGACGAAAAAAACTTGTTTCCTGCGTTTATATAGGCTTCAAGTTTTTCCCCGTCCGTTCCAATTGAAGTATACCAAAACTTCCCGTGTTCACTTCCGTATACCGCTTCATTTAATTCCATTAATTACCGCCCCCCAAAGTTGTTAGGATATAAGATCTTCCACTTCCTATAAAAGGACTCGAAGAAAATTTGATAGATTCCATTTCAAAAGCAACAGGGTTAACGGGTAAAGAATTATCAGGAATGAATGAAGGTTTTCCGATACTTTCTGAACGTAAAATAATAGCTTCCTTATCCTTATAATAATTATACCATGTGAACAAAACATCTTCACTTCCTGCAAATTCTATCTTTTTACCAATCTCTAAATTAGGAGGGGAAAGAAAATAATATTTGTTCAGCGGGGCGTGAATGTAACAATAGTTAGCATTAACCCAATTTTCATTATAATCAAGAGAAAAAGACGGGGAAAAGACATTAAAAGCTTTTGTAGGCGTTGCGTTTACTGTTGCAATAGCTGTCAAAAAATTTGTTTTATCACATTGCTTTCTATCCGCATTGCACGAATATAATGTTATTAACATACAAAATCACCTTCCTTATACATACAGGTTGTAAGCTCCTTTATAAACTTTTCAGAAAAAAGCTTGATAAAATCATACATAGCACGAAAATTTATCTCATTTTTCAGAAGTTCGGAAGCTTCCCCCCGTCTTTCTTTCTTGTTTATTGTGTTTGCGTTTACATCATTTGCCGCTACTGTTTTTCCTGCATTTGTCATACTTACGGTATTTTCATATTCGGAAGTTGTTTCCGTTCCCGCTTTTCCGTTACTTTCTAATAATTCATTTTCAACAGTTCGGGCGGCTGTATTTTCGTTTGTGTCATAACTTTCAAGGCGGTTTGTTATTGCGCTTTCGTAAGTGGTGGTATAATGTGATGTCTTAATATTAGGAGTTGTTTCAGTTGTTTTCATTTTGCCGTATTGCCTTGAAGCTGTTTTTGATTTTCCGATCATTCGCCCAAATACACTTTCTTCATTGCTTTCAAGAGTGTATAAAGGTTCATACGAATCAAAAAGGGCGTTATACATTTTTTTCAAGCTTTCAAGATTGTTAGTTATCCAATACTGAATAAGCGCGTTATTGAAGTTATCAGATACATATATATTACCATAATTGAAAGCTAAAGATGCATCAAGAGCCTCAACATCAACATTCGGGAAATTTTCGGTAAATACTTCTGAATTTCCTATTAATGCACCCCCGATAAAAAAATCATTCAACACTTTTTTCAACATCTTCAAACCCTTCTTTCACTTCTTTATCTTCTGCTTCATCTGAATCGTAAGAAACATTGCAAATCACTTTTACATTGTTTCCCGTTGCTTCATTAAATTTATTCCAGTCCTCTTGCATTGTTTCATGCATGTTTCTGATATTAAGTTTTAGTAAACTTATATTGGCATTCACTTCACTTGTTATTTCTCTTTCCCTTTTCTGATTTGCCTTTTTAACGCCGATTTCTTCCCAAAAGTCAGCTAATATTGAAGAACGTAGATCCCATAACCGGTTTGCATCATTTTGGCTTTTTTGAGGCTTGAAGTTATGGCGAATCATTGAAAAGCCCTTATTAACTAAAACGCTTTTCTTTCCGTTATAGCGTTCATGTAAATATTTTTCAATTGCTTCCCTGTTGCTATTGTTCATAGCTTCAATTATATCTGTATCTCTCAAATCAACTAACATATCAATAAGAGATATTTCACAATGTGAAAGTAAAGAAGCATAACGCTGAATTTTCGGAAACAGGGGATTTTTCAATTCAGTTGTTCGGATAATGAAAGCATGTTTATCAATTTCCCTTTTTCCAAACGTCAAGGGAGTTGAAAACTGAACATGCGTAAACATATCATAATAA
>CAMOQI010000179.1 GCA_946622835.1 uncultured Candidatus Melainabacteria bacterium | reverse complement strand
TCAAATAACATTCACTGCGCGCATAGGTAAAAACTTGAAGATGCATTTGTTGAACAATGAATTTTACGCAAATCCGCAAAGAGTTGAAAAATTTGAGCGAATGTTTCACGACACATTTAAAAAAAATATTGATACAAATACTGTTTTGGAGATGGATAGCCGTGGAAAATTTTATTTGTATAATCTTGGGTTAAAAGGGGTTAAACATTCTTTAAAAATATTCGCAAGCGGCGGAAATATCGCTAATAAAATATTGCAGGAATGTTCAACGGTTTTTTCAAGGGCAGAATATGTTTTATTTCAAAAATATATTTCAACCAATGTTTTAAAGGGGAAAAGCTTAGAAAAAATTAAAGCGGTTGGGGAAACAAAGCTGAATGGTGTGCGCAAACACCATTTTAACGATTTGGTCGGAACTGCGCAGAGAATATTAAAACAGAATCCTGAGTCAAAGTTAACGGAATATGAATTTTCGGATATGATAACGACTCAAATTAGAGAGGTTGTAGAAACTCCTGAATTTCAGCGGGCAATGTCTCAAAATATCGGCAAAGCATTGGATATGTTGCGCAAATCGAAAAATTAGTCAAGAATAACTCTTGCGGGGAAGTTGCTTTTTAATAAATTGTTTGCCGCCTGTTGAGCTTTATCTCGGGAAGAATAGGAGCCGACTTGAAGTGTATAATATCCGCCCAGATTTTTAACAATAGGAGTTACTGATAATCCTGCATCTTGTATAATACTTTTTGCAACTTCAGCTTGTTTTTCTGTTGCGTAATAGCCGACAACAACTTTTGCACTTACGACTTTTTCAGGATGTGCCGTTGGTTTTTGTTCAGCCTGAGGTGCAGGTTCTTGTGGGCGTGTGGTTTGTTCTTCTTCTTTAGGATTTTCTTGTTCCGCTTCTGCCATCTTATTTTCTGCTTCAATTTCTCCGACGGTTTTGTGTGTTTTGGCAGGAATTACGACTTTTTCATCAAGCTCGGGGGAAAATATATCCTCATCTGTTGTTGCATTACCGTCATCCTCTTGCTTTAATCTTCTAAGCCTTTCATCTACCAAAGAAGGCATAGTATCTTCTTCTGATGCAATCATATCACCTTCTTTTGAGATTGCGACATCTACATTGGGTGATAGAATTTTTGCAAAACCTAAAATAATTAAAAGGCCGATTATAAAAACAGAGGCAAAAACCATTATATCTCTATTTGGAGATTTTTTAACTTTTTTTTTGTATTCTTTATATGAAAAATGTGATGCAGTTTCTTTTTGATCGGTGTTATTAGTCATCAGACCCCCCTCACTTTTGTACTTGCAAGAACTATATCTTCTAACTCTTTACTATATCTTGTCATAACTTCTTTGGCAAAATCTTTAATATCATTCATATCTAAATCGCTTTTTAATCCGGAAACGGGTATTGGAGCGTCTTGTGATAGGATATTTATACCTGAATGGATTAAAACGGAGGTTAAAGATTTTGTGGCAATTGATACCGTCAGTTTTTTGTCATTTATAAACAAATCGTCTCCGTCGCGTTTGACAATAAATCCGCGAGCTTCAAGGGTTTCTTTTATGCAGAAGATTAAAAGTCTTTGCCTGAAAACTCCTTCAACAAGCTCAATGTTAAACTGTTCTGTGATAAAGCTAAGCATGGATTTGCTGTATATTGGTTCGTTATTTATAACGTCTTCAATATCAACCATCTCGGATAATTTCACATCGCATTCTCCGCAAAACGCTACTATCGCATCCCCTTGAATATTAAAATTTTTGTAAATCCAATGCGGCGCAAGCTGAGAGCCTATGTATTTAATTTCATTATCAATATAAAGTGTTTTCATCTTCTTTTAATCAAATAAAATTTTTATGTATTTTGAATCATTATTTGCAAGAAGTGCATTTTTTAGATTTTTGCAAGAAGTGCACATTCCGCAATTTTTATTTTTACCTTGATAGCAACTCATTGTCAATTCTAACGGGAGATTGTTTTTCAAAGCTAACATGACTATATCATTTTTGTCATAATTTAGCAAGGGCGCAACCGCTTTTGTTTTGTTCATTGTTGAATATTCAAACTCTTTATTTATGGCATCTATAAATTCTGCGGAATTATCCGGAAAAAACTTTGCTTCTTGCTTGTTTGCACCGATAATAATGTAGTCGTATCGGTATGAATCGGCATAACTTGCTGCGATATTTAAAAATAATCCGTTTCGATTTGGAACCCATAAGGATTTAGCATTTTGTTCACTATTTGTGTCAGGCATGCTTATCTGCTCGTTAACAAGTGAACTCTGAGTGATTTCGCCTAAAAAATCAAGCTTAATTATTTGATGTTTTATATTGTAATATTTGCATATTTTTTCAGATGCTTCAATTTCTTTTTGTGCGGATATTTGTCCGTAATCAAATGTTAGCGCCAAATCTATATTTAATTCTTCTTTTTTTAATCCAAGGCTGACTAAAGAATCAAGTCCGCCTGATAATAGTATTATTGATTTTATCATTTATTCCTCATATTCTTCTAATATTGAAACAGCTTCAGACTTTAAATCTTGAGAGTATTTTTCGGAAGCTATTATTTCATCGAGTATACTCCTGTCGCTTATGTTATACAACGCAATCATGGCATTTTTTTTAACTTCAAAATCCGAATCGGAATCAAGGCAATGTTTTATAGTATCATAGGCTTGCGGATGTTCGCTTTCCATAAGTGCTTCAATTGCGTTTATCCTAACCTGCACGGATTCATCGTTTAATGAAGCTTTCAAAGCTTTATAAACCCTTTCATTATCGTTAAAACCCATTTTTGCAAGAGCTTCAATTGCTCGTTCTTTTAAAAATGTGAATTTATCTATTATTCCTCTTTTTGCTTCTAAGATACTGACTAAAGGGTCAATTGCTCTTGTATCTCCGAGCATTCCAAGTGCTGTTACGGCGGATTCTCTTAAATATGTTGATTTCTCATCTTCATCTTTTGCAACTTCAATCAGTGGTGCAACGGCGTATCTGTCGCCTATTCTGCCTAAAGCATCCGCGCATGCCAGACGTACCCGATAATTTTCATCTTTATTATTCAGACAATATAAAAGGGAAGAGACAACGTCGGTATTTTTTTGATTGGCGATGGCTTTGGCACACATTATGCGAACATTATTATACTTCTCTTTTGTTTCTTCATCACACCCGCTTGCGTTTTTCAAAAGCAAGATATCAACAAGGTATTCAAGGCTGGAATTGTGCCTGTACATATCAACAAACCTGATTAGTTGAATTAAAAGTTCCGGATTTTGTGTTTTTTGTAACATGTAGTTGTATATGTTAACAAGCTCATTTTCGCTATATTTGGAGCGAAGATTTTCAAGGTTTGAAACTACGGTATCAATTTTTGTATTATCAAACAATCCGCATTCTTTCGCAATTGATTGTAAATCAATATTAGTATTGTTATCCAAAGCTTCCCCTCGCCATCTGATGCTATATTGCTACTATATTATAAAGGGTACGTTATGGCAAGTTTGAGATATTGATTTTATTTGTAACA
>CAMOQI010000178.1 GCA_946622835.1 uncultured Candidatus Melainabacteria bacterium | reverse complement strand
TTATGGCTTCTAATTCATTGCCGACGGATAATGATTCATTGTTTGAATTGACAATTGTTTTGGAAGATGTATTTTGAAGATAATTTTTAACGATTAATGAACCGCCAATATAGGTAGTGGTATAAGATTCTGTTTCTCCATAACCGTTATCATACGAGTATGTTTCTTGGTCATAACTACGTATTATCAAATCATTATTGCAAGTACCATCTGCTTTAACATTAAGATAGGCAGCTATATTTTCATAATCATCCATTTGAAGTTTAAGTGTATCATTACCTGCTCTAAGATCTAAAATATCACTTTCATCATAATTACACAACAGATACGTAATATAATCATCACTGTCTGTTCCTAATAAATTTGCTCCGCCAAAGTATCGGTATTCACCATCTTGAATGATAATATATGAATCGTTACCGACTTTTATTTCACACTCAATAGCCTCATACCTATCTTCTATTAACTTCACACTATTTGAGCCATTATTATATTTTATTAAAATGCCTTGATTATCTTTGATAATACTCATATCATCAACAGATGTTTCATCTGCAAATATTAATTTATCATGATCAGTAAGGCTTAATACAACATCATTGCCGTCTCCTGATTCAAAATAAATATCATTACCACCACCGCCAAGTATAGTGTCGTTGCCTTTTCCGCCGTATATCTTAACGCGGCTTTCCTCCTCGAATGCCCCAACTGCTGAAATATAATCATCTCCATCTAATGCCTTTACAACATCAGCTTCAACACCGCCAATATAATCCATTCCGTTTGAAGCTGTTAAAACACCATCTGATATTTTTGCGGTATTTATTGTATCTTCAAATGAAGGATGATATAAGGATGAGTCATATATTTTCATAAGCCCGTTTTTAGATATTAAATAATATTGATTATTCACTTTTGCATAATCCTTATTATAATAATAATTATTCCATAAATCATACATAGAAGATGTCATTTTTACGTTTACGGAATCTTTTCCGTTGTTGTATGTAATTTTATATCCCTCTTTCGTTTTGTTGAGTTTTAAATTGGAAATATTTGTTTCATTTATAAAATTGTAAATATTATATGATGCGTTCTTTTTATATGTTATTGTATCGTGTCCGTCGCCTGAGTTGAAATTATATATTGCTCCGCCTTCATAAGCTGTTATTATATCATTACCTTTTCCTGCCGTAACTTCATTTATATCATCCAACAATTCGATTTTATCGTCTCCGTCATAAGCTTTTATAACTGCCTCATAGGTATTAGAAGAAATATAATCTTTAAAATTTGTTCCGATATAATTTCTACCGTTACGTTTAACCTCGTTATACGGCATTAAATCCAAAATATTTTTCTTGGTATTTCCGACTTGAAGATATTTAACACTATGATTACCTTTATAAAAATCTTTTAATGTTGCAGAATCTTTATTTGCTGTTACTAATTTTAAATCATTTCCCGATTTATTAAATTTAATTTTGTTTAATGCAACTATATTATTAAAAACAAGAGTATCATTTCCTCCGCCCGAATAAATTATATCGTTTCCGTCACCTTTATTTATATAAATGCTATTTGTTCCGCTGCCTGCGTTTATCTTATCATTACCTTTCCCGCCATATATAATATCGTTTCCGGCTCCGCCTTGGATAACGTCATTGCCGGCATAACCGTACAATTTATCATTACCCGCGCCGCCATAGATTTTATCGTTTTTTGTTCCGCCATAGATTTTATCATTGCCGGCATCTCCATATAAATTGTTTTTATATTTACTTTTTTTAAAGTTAATTATATCATTGCCTGCACCTGCTTTTACGGTCAAAGCTTTTTCCCATGCGTCGGAGTTTGTCCATTTTATTTTGTCAGCCTTTTTTGTACCAGTAACCTTTTTGCCCTTTGGTTTTATTGCCATATTGCACCTCCTATTTATAATACCACATATGTTTCTTATTTATTAAATAGCAGAAACATGAGTAGTATAACACAATCATACACAAGACGCAATATGTTTCTTTAAATGAACAGATAAGAAACATGTGGGGTTAATAAGTCATTACATATAAGGTACTTTTAATAAAAAGGGAAAACCATGATATATGATGACAAAAAATTTATTGGCAATGTTATTAGAAACGCCAGAAAACAGGCAAAGTTAAGCCAAGCTGAACTATCTGAAAAATTAGGGATGACAGAGAAAAATCTCGGGAATATTGAAAACGGTCGTCAATACCCTCAAGTAAATAATTTTCTCAGAATAATTGAAGTCTTAAACCTTTCATTAAATGATTTTGGTGTTAATCTTACAGAAAATAATTCATTAGATAATGAAAAATTAAAATTATTATCAAAAATTTTACCCTGTTCTGAAAACAGAATAAAACTGTACAATAAAGCTGTCAGCCTGATTGATGAAACTATTTATTTAAACAAATAATATATTTATTAAATAGGTTTAAAATTAGTTTTATTCTTCGCTTTCAAGACTTTCGTGTCCTGATTTGTGGGATTTTAGCAGAACTCCGCGTTTTGAAGATTGTATAAATTCAATCATAGTTTCAATATATTCATTCATCGGAATTTCTGCTTTGATTTTTTCAATAGCTTGAGAAGTATTGTATTCTTCGGATATCAAAAGTTTAAATGCCTCGTTAACGGCAGTTCTGATATCCAGCGACACTCCTCTGCGTTTTAGCGCAATAACATTGATTCCGCGCGGAACAGGCGGTCTGCCTTCCCCTTTTGAATATGGTAAAATATCTTGACGTGATGCTGAAAATCCGCTCACTATAGACATTGTACCTATTCTTATGTTTTGATGGAATACGCTCATTCCGCCTACAAACGCGCCAAAGCCAACATGAACATGTCCGCCTAATGTTACAAGGTTCGCCAAAATTACCTGATCTTCCAGCACGCAATTATGGGCAACATGCGAACCTACCATAAGCAAACATTTGTTGCCGATTCTTGTCGTAAAATCACCGCATGCAGCCCCTCTGTGAACAGTTACGTTTTCTTTTATAATTGTTTCATCCCCGATAACAACTTTTGTCGGCTCACCTTTATACCCCAAATCTTGAGGTTCTGAACCGATTGTTGCGAAAGGCGATATTGTACAATTTTTACCGATTGTCGCAAATTCTATATGTGCATTTGAAATTACTCTTGTGCCGCTGCCGATTTCTACACCCTCGCCTATAACAACATAAGGTCCTATTATTGCATCAGGCGCTATTTTAGCTGACGGGTGAATCACTGCTGTTTTATCTATCATAATCTTCCTCTCTTTTCTTCTCGTTATGTCAATTATAGTATAAATCAACAGGATTTATTAAAACCTTTATATTATTTTAATACCGTAGAGCAATAAATTTAGGATTTAATATCAGACTAAATCTTTGTGATGAAACTGTTTTACCCCTTTGGAATAATCATCTACAATGTGTCCGTTTCCGATTAATTTGTACTTATATATAGTTAAACCATCAAGCCCGACAGGACCTCTGGCATGAGTTTTGTTTGTTGAAATTCCAACTTCTGCACCAA
>CAMOQI010000177.1 GCA_946622835.1 uncultured Candidatus Melainabacteria bacterium | reverse complement strand
CTTTATACGGAAGGCTACACACTTGATTTATTTTTCAAAGGGGAAATAAATCTTTTACCTGCAAGAAATAACAAAATCGGAATTATTTATGACAAATCAATTCCGCAAGAAGTTTTAAATATTCATATAAACACCCAAAATGCCGTAAAAACAGTATATGGCACAGATATTCATTCCTATGAAATAACTTCGGAACCTGTAGGAGTTGAGTTTTACATGACAAATGAGGGAATATCCGTTGGAAAAGTAAACAACATTGAAACATTGTCAAAATCGTGTCAAAAACTCATAAATAAAGGCTGTGATGCAATTGCCATAGTTTGCTATTTTGAAGATTCCACACCGGATAACCCTAATTATGTAAACGGAGTCGGTGCAGATCCTGTAGGAGGGGTTGAAGCAATAATTTCTCACTATATTTCCAAACATTTTAAAATTCCTTGCGCTCATTCCCCCGCATTCGAAGATTATTCTATATGTACAGATATCGTAAACGAAAAATCCGCAGCAGAATACATTACACCGACATTTTTACCATGTATATTGCTTGGGCTCTCACAAGCGCCCAAAATAAGCACGGATTTGACAAAGGGTATAAATATAGAGGACTTGGATTTTGTTGTTATGCCTCATAATTGTCTTGGCTCGACACCAATATTTGAAAGTTTAAAGCATAATATTTCAATTTACGCAATCAAAGAAAACAAAACCGTACTTGATATTACAAAAGATAAACTCTTTAAAAACTCCGATATTATTGAAGTGCCAACATACCAAAACGCACTGGAATTAATATTAAAAAGTTAAAACCTTCGGCAAATATGCTAATTTATAAAACATCTGCGCAGAAACAACAAATTGTTCAGGATTTTCACTCACGTAAAATTCATCTTCTTCAACATGCGTTGCCAATAAATCTTTAGAGTGCAGATAGCGCTTTATGTATTGGGCAAAATACAAAGACGGATCAATAAATAAATCTTTTTGAACTCCGGAAGACAATATATCCAGTAAAAATGGATAATGAGTACATCCCAACAGAATTTTATCAGGATTATTTTCCAACATTTTTTCTAAATCAGCAAGGATTTCTTTTTTATTTTTCGGCTCATTCATAGAATTTTCTTCCACAAAATGGACCCATTTTGGACAGAATTGCCCAAAAACCTCTATATTCGGATTATACTCAGCAATTTTCCTATTATAAGCACCGGATTCAACAGTTGCTTTTGTCGCAAAAACTCCAAGCTTTTTAATATCTAAGGATGCCAAAACTTCAGAAACCGCTTGAACAATCGAAAAAAGTTTAAAATTGTACATATCCTTAACCTGCTCATAAACAACTGAGGAGGTTGTATTACAAGCCATCACAACAGCCTTACAGTTTCTTTTTTCAAAATACTCAAATATTTTTGAAGAATATTGCAAAAGCTGTTCTTCAGACTTATCACCATATGGCATGTGAAGTGTATCACCATAATAAATATAGGTCTCATTCGGAAGAACTTCTTTTAACTGTTTTAATACAGTCAAACCACCGACACCGGAGTCAAACAAAGCAATGGGAGAATTCTTATCCAAATTTTTATTACTTTTTGAAATAATCATTTATACCCTCTACAATTGCCTTTGCCGTTGCCTGCTTTCTTGATTCGGTTAATAATTGTGCTCTTTCCGCATCATTAGACATAAAGCCAACCTCAACAAGAACAGCCGGTGCTGTCGTATGATTTATAACATAAAATTTTGACTTAAACAAACCTCTGTCTGCCGCATTAACATGATTCAACAACGATGCATGAAGCGTTTTTGCAAGCTGTAAGCTGTTATCTTTATAATAATGCGTTTCAAGGCCGTTAGGCGCTGAACTGTTGCTGGAATTTACATGAATACTCACAAATATATCCGGCTGAAGATTTTCACTTATTTCAACTCTTTCCTGCAAAGAAACAGTTTCGTCAGACATGCGAGTCATAAAGACTTCATAACCCTTTTTGGAAAGCAAACCCTCAACGCGTTTTGAAATATCTAAAGTTATATCTTTTTCATTTATCCCTTTTCTAATTGCGCCGCAATCACTTCCGCCATGTCCCGGATCGATTACAACATATATCTTACCCTTATGATCAACTTTTGGCGGCTGTACATTTTCACCTTGGATTTCAACAGGTTTAGTTAATTTCAACTTCAAACGCAAAGTTTTACCGTCAGCACCGGCATGAACATCAGTAACGTTATCTTCTGCGGCTAACGGAATTGAAAACACGAGTCCGCCTTTTGGATTTTGCGTTAAACTTGTGTCTTTTGGGATTGACAAGGATTTCAGATTTATTTCATGCAATTTTTCGACATTCAAAAGACTCAATTCAAATTTATCAGATTTGAGTTGAACGCTATATTCTATAGGCTTTGAAAATACAAACTTGAGAAAAGTAATATTATCATCCTTTTTCTCTGCGGTAATAGACCTTAAACCGGAACTTGCATATCTGAAAGGCAAACCGACAGCGGATTTATCCATAAAAACAAAATTTTGATTATCAGAAGAGAAAACAGGAATATATCTTTCAGTATCATCGGTGGAAATAACTAATCTCACGGTTTTTGTATCAAATTGCCCCAGCTTAACAAAATCAGTTGATGTTATTGAAAATTCACGATTTCTCAATGTCGGATTCAAAATAGCATTTGGAATATCATAAACTACTCTGCTTGGTTCAGATAGAGTAAACGGCTTTGCAAGAGTCAAAGAACCGACACCGGAGATATGAACTATTCCATTTCTTATAACAAGATCATCTAAATAATACAAAGTCGGCAAAACCAAATCTTTTTTTGCAAGCACAAAATCATCCCCGCCACCTGAAGCTGATACTCCAAAAGCCGAATTTATTTGATTAGCAACTGTTTTAACAGTCGGAACGGGTTTTTGAATAACAATCGGCTCAAAAAAATCTTGGACTAAAGAAGCCGCATCCGAATAAATATGTTGAAAATAATAATTTTGAATTTGTGTTGACCTAAATCTGACAACAAAAGTATTTGCAACTCGCTTTAATTGAATATTTTTCGGATTAAACTCCTGATTATACTTTATAGCGACACGAACAATATTAGGCTCTGTCGAGATTTGATTAACATTAACTTCATTAATATCTTTAGAAGAAATAAAAATATTTTGAGGAGGGCAGGAAATAAACGCATTATTAATGTCAAAATAAGCTTTGTTTTCATCCGCAATAATATTTAATTTAGGGGAGGGAATTTGAATATTTTCATTATCAAAACTATTTATCAAAAGAAAAGTTCCTGAATCATCATAAGTAACAGATGAGATATTTAAATCCGCAGCAAAACAATTACCCACAAAAAACAGGATAAATGTAAAAATATAAAACATTTTTAGAAAAAATTTTTTCATAAAACAATCCCTAAAAACATTATACCTCGGAGGAAGAAAATGGCAAAAATGTAAAATCTTTATAATATTTAATGGGAGAGTATAAAAGCTTGAAAAATAATTATGTTTCAGCTAATATTAAGAAGACAAAAAAAATATGCGCCCGTAGCTCAGCTGGATAGAGCGT
>CAMOQI010000176.1 GCA_946622835.1 uncultured Candidatus Melainabacteria bacterium | reverse complement strand
AATAAAAACGAAAAGTTATTCAAATCCGTTAAATTAAACTTTCTTTACAAATATTACTATTTGATAAATTTTTATTTTGATAAGTTTTATAATTGATACATAAGGTAGTTTATCATGCTAATATCAAATTCTTATCCGATATACAGCCAAAACAATACCAAATATAGGTATAATACCGCATTTGGTCAAAATAAAAATGAAGATAATATTAAAGCAAGCATATTCTACATAAACGATTTGCATGGTCAAAACATAAGAATGGAGCGCATGTACAATGCCGTAAAACAATTTGATACATTTACACCCCAAAATACGGACAAAATGAAATTTGCCTCAGGCGATATTATGCTTGGGGAAGACGAAAAACATGTTAAAGTTGCCAACAAATTTCTAAATCTGGCGGGTTTTTTGGCTACCGCTTTGGGCAACCACGAATGCGATATGCCGACAAACCAATTTGTCAATGTAATTAAAGATAAAAATTATAAAATCTTAGGAATGAACATTAATCCGAGTGAAAATAATCCCGTCAAAGGAATGATTGAAAAATCATATATCCAAGAAATTAACGGTCATAAATATGGCATCATCGGACTTGTCCCTAATGATTTATCAGTTCACGTTAAACTTCAGGATCATTTACCTGATTTGAATATTGAACCCGACTTTAAAAAGAGCATAAATGATTTGCAAAAAGAAGTTGACAAACTACAACAACAAGGGGTAAACAAAATTATTCTTCTGTCTCATTCCGGCTATAGACATGATGTTGAACTTGCAAAATCCGTAAAAGGTATCGATATTATTTTGGGCGCTCACACCCACAATTTGCTGGAAGGAATTGAAGAAGATAAAAACCTGTTTTATTCTTCAAACGGCGAACCTATTGTAATTACACAAGCAGGACGTGACGGTAAAAATTTTGGTATTTTAAATGTCGAATTTAATAATGAAGGTGTTATAACAAAAGTCCAAAACAATCTTGGAAATACTGATGAATACGGCAGAAATCTTGTCGCACGTAATGTATTTGAAAGTATCTTAGGCAAACCTGAAAAAGTAGGAGAAATTGCTTATGTGGAAAAATTCCCAAAAGATTATATGGGACTTGAAAATCCGCATTGTGATTTTATAGTTGATGCAATGCGCTCAGAATTGAACACAGATATTGCCATAATGAATTCCGCAAATATCAGAGGACAATTTGAAACAGGAAGAGTGGATACAAGAGATTTGGCAATAATTTCACCTTTTGCAAATAAAGTCTGTATTGTTGAAGTCAGCGAAGATGAAATTGTCAATGCCATAAAGCTCCGTACAAAAGCTTCAATGGAATCAAGCACTCATCGCCCCGGTATAGTCCAAGTTTCCGGGCTGAAATATAAATTTGATATCAACGGAAATTTACTTTCTATGAATTTTGTAGATAAAAACGGAAAAGAAACCCCCATTGATATAAATAACCCGCGCAAAGACAAAATATATACAATGGCTGCAGATGATTTTTGCATAGGAAACAGCGACGGTGGGGGCTTAAATCTTCCTCATCGCTTAGAAAATGCCATAAAGAAATTTGATTTTGACAAAGATGTTGTAGTTGCAGAATATATTAAACATCAACAAGCCCCTATTGAAATCCGCTCCGACGGCAGAATAGAAAAAGTTGAAGCTTAATCAAAGTCCATTAAGTCGTGAATTTTTACACAAAGAACATCTGCCAATTCAAACAATTTACGCAGGCTCATAAATTTTTGTCCTCTCTCAACCCTGCATATGTATTCATAAGACAGGTTCAAAGACAGCGCCAATTCTGCCTGTGTAAGACCCTTTTTTAAACGAAATTTCCTTATATTCTGTCCCAAATTATTTAATCTTGACATATGACCTATTATTCCATATAATTTTAAATAAAAGTTGACCTATTTGTCCAAAAGGAGGAGGTTTTTTATGACAGAATTTAATAATCTGGAAGAGTCAATGAAATACATATCTGATTGTATGCTGGAATCTTTAACAATGCTTGAAATTCTTGATGAACTTGTGGATTATTCAAGAAAAGAAAGTACTCTAATATCTAAAATAAAACATAATATTTCAAAATCTTTTAATGTTATTGAATCCTCAAGAAATATTATTTCTATTCCGGAGTAAGTGTTTTATTATTTTGTTTAATATAAAATAATTTAAATTATGGAAGAATTTACGCGCGAGAAAATTATTGAAATCTTGAAAGATGACAGCCAAAATGATTGGCTATTTTCACTTGCAGACAAAGTCAGAAAAGAATATGTAGGGGATGAAGTTCATTTAAGAGGGCTAATTGAGTTTTCAAATATTTGCAAATGCACCTGCCAATACTGCGGCTTAAGATGCGCAAATAAAACCATTGAAAGATACAGAATTGAGCCGGAAGATATTATTGATTTAGCTAAAATGGCTGTTGATATAGGCTACAAAACAATCGTATTGCAATCAGGTGAGGACAACTTTTATGATACCGATAAAATGTGCAAAATCATTGAAAATATTAAAAAATTCGATGTTGCAATAACCCTTGGAATCGGCGAAAAAACCTATGAACAGTACAAAGCATATCGTGACGCGGGGGCTGACAGATTTTTATTGCGAATTGAAACTACCGACAAAAATTTATATGAAAAAATGCACCCGCATATGAGTTTTGACAATCGCTTAAGATGTCTGAAAGACTTAAAATCACTGGGCTTTGAAGTCGGAACAGGGTGTCTTGTGGGGCTTCCGGGCCAAACCATTGAATCTTTAGCGGATGATATTTTATTTTTTAAAGAAATTGAAGCCGATATGATTGGGATAGGTCCATTCATTTCACACCCTCAAACTCCACTCAAAGACGCTGATAACGGTAATTTTATTCTCGCATTAAAAGTTATGGCATTAGTGCGAATTATAATGAAAAACATCAATATCCCCGCAACAACAGCGATGGAAACATTACATGAAAACGGGCGTTTAATTGCGTTACAAAGCGGTGCAAACGTTGTTATGCCAAATGTCACATCAACCGAGTATCGTGCAAAATATGAAATTTATCCCGGTAAAATTTGCATAAATGATGAACCGTCTAAATGTCGTGGATGTATTGAAGGTAAAATCAAATCTATCGGACGTTCAATATCTCAAAATTACGGTTTTCGTGGAAAAAAACAGCGGTAAAAAGATACAAATCTTAAACCTACACTTGCAAATAAAACATATTTATAATAGTATTTTGCTACGACGTGCGTCGGTGTGCTTTGTGTGGAAAAGTAAAATAACACCGATTAAGGAATTACACATTATAAGTAGTTTTTAGAAATATAAAGGAAAGCAAAATGAATAATCCGATTATTGACGAATTAGAAAAGGAATACCTTGGAAAAGAATTACCTGAACTTAACGCCGGTGATACCGTTAAAGTTTTTGTAAAAATTGTAGAAGGTAACAAAGAAAGAATCCAAGCCTTTGAAGGTACAATTATTAAAATGCACGGTTCAGGTTTGAATAAAACAATTACCGTAAGAAAAGTATTCCAAGGCGTTGGAGTAGAAAGAGTATTTTTAATCAACTCTCCGCGTATTGATAAAATTAACGTATTAAGACGCGG
>CAMOQI010000175.1 GCA_946622835.1 uncultured Candidatus Melainabacteria bacterium | reverse complement strand
ACGGTTTTCCTGCAAGTATTTGTACATCAATTAATGAGCAGGTTGTCCATGGAATACCGAGTGCGGATGTAATATTAAAAGAAGGTGACATTATCGCGATTGACGTTGGTGCAACTTATGGCGGACTTGTGGGTGACAGTGCTTGGTCATATCGAGTCGGTAAGGTTTCTGAAGAAGTTGATAAGTTGATGAAAGTAACCGAAGAATCCTTGTATGCAGGAATTGAACAGATGCGCCCCGGTAATGTTCTGGATGATATTTCAAAAGCAATAGAAGCGGTGGCAAATCGTGAAGGATACGGGATTGTCAGACAATATGGCGGTCATGGTGTCGGGCATCAAATGCATGAGGATCCGTTCTTATTTAATTATAGCGTAGGGGATAAAACTCTTATCAAATCTAATATTGCTATTGCGATTGAACCTATGTTGAATTTGGGTTGCGATGATGTTGTTGTGGCAGATGATAAGTGGACTGTCAGTACAAAAGACGGAAAACCGTCTGCACATTTTGAACATACGGTTATTGCAACAGATGACGGACCGTTGATTACAACAAAATTAATGAATTAAAGGAATAAAATGAATTATTATATAGGATTATCATTGGCGGCAACTTCCGGTATGGATTCAGGGGTTGCAGTGATAGATGAAGAAAATAAAATAATTTTGATAGACAAATTGTATAAAATGAGTGATGTGGTTTTCTTTTTTGAAAATTTCTCGTCTTTAAAAAATTCAAAAATATGCGTATCCATTCCTCCTGACAAAACAATGCTTGAGGGTAAATGGAGGATTTTATCAAAGCCGTATCAACTTGTTTCGACTAATGAAAATATTCCAAATCGTGAGAATTGGACACAAAGACATTCCAACAGAGGTTCTGATTATTTGAATGAGCTTATTTCGCGAGGTATTACGGTTAACAGATTTGATATTTATATAACAAGACAAAGTTTGCACCTAAATTCTTGCTATAAGGATCGTTCTCCTGCGGATTGCAAGTTTTTACAGCAGGCTCTAAGGTATGAATGGGGTTTCAATGATATTCCGTCAAATATGATGCCGATGTCGCATTGTGAGGCTATTTTGGGTGCAATTTTGGCAAAAGAATATTCGAATAATCCTGAAAATATAAATGTTTTGTATAATTTTAGAGGGGTTGATGTTATCGATATTAAGCAAAATCTCAGTATATCTACTGATGTTTACAATTTTGAAAAAGATTTACTTTTAAGATAAACTGATGTTGGTTATGTTTAAAAATATTATAAAAATATTCAGCAACCCGTTACTATATTATTCGGATAAACAGGGAAATTCGGTTTTTAGAAACTTTTGTTTGTTTAGAAATACCGGTAATTCTTATCATATGGAAATTCCAAAATCAAAAGTGGGAAAGACTTTGGAATATCGCTTCAAGCTCGATAAAAATTTAAAAATAGCATATTTTATAACGACGTTGATAGTTTATATGCTGTTTATCCATGTGAGATTTTCAATATGGTCGCTTTTGGGATTTGAGGTTTTGTGGATAGTACTTTTGTCGCTGGAACGTCTTTGGTGTTCCCGTTTATATTGCGAATTCTTATCCGGAATTTTTGGGCCGTTTGAAACGGTTGAATTTCAGCCTCCGATTTCCGAAAAAAAGTCAAAAGAATTCTTATTTTTGTATAAATCAAAATTAATTTTAATCGGATTTGCGCTGTTATTGTTTTTCTTGCCGGCACTGTTGCTGCAGTATGGGATGAAACAAGGTCTAAATACAAAGCGCGGGGCGTATAAAACGGTGGTAAAACTTTCAAATGTTTATAATTCAATTTACCCAAAAGTTTCAGGTGTTTATGATATGCGGGCATTGGCAAATTTCATGATGAGAGATTATGAAACATCTTTGAATGATTATAAAAAAGCTTTGGAATTGTCCGGTTCAAAGTTTTCAAAACGCGATTATGTTAGGTTTGAAAATATTTTGTATCTTCAAAAGAAAGTCACCTCATCTTTTGATGCAGTGGATATTTTTAATGAATATGTTACCCGTAAAAAAATGTCGGTGTTAGAGCAAGCTCAAATGCTATGGATAAAATCAATATTTAAAATAGAAAACAGTATTATAGATTCAATTATACAGGAATATGATGATTTGCTTCTATCTCTTGGACAAAAAGAAGTGAAAAACAGATTCTATATATCCTGCGATAAGGCTTATATGATGTCTTTGATGCAGCAATATCAAGATGCAATAGAAGAATACGATGATTTAATCAGTTTTGCAACAAAGCATCAAAAATTATTTTCAAAAGAATTACAATCGCTGTATGCAGAGCGCGGTTGGGCAAAAAAGCACCTTGGAGATGATAAAGGTGCGGAAATTGACTTCAAGACTTCTGATATTCCCGTTGAAGAACTAAAAAGTTATGAGCCAGGATATAATACCCAAACCTTTGTAAGAGAAAATTTTTAGTAATTACACAAGTCTGTCAAACTTTATCCCGCTTTGAGTCAGATTTTTTTCAAATAAATCTGATGTGCAAGAATTTATATTAACAATCAATCCGTCTTTGGTCTTGATTATGGGATTTGATTCATGGGGGTTTGAATTGAGATTCACTCCGAATCTTCCTGCCATATAGCCTATGTCAAGATAATCCTGTGCAGAAAGTGCGCAATTATTTGTTTTTGCTGCGTTTGTGCGGATCAGATAACTGTTTCTGTCTATATTTATCATACAAAGATGGTATCAAATCTTTAGTTTAATTTCAATCCAAAAATCAAAATTTAAAATAATAATCTTATATATGGTTTTGAGAAGAATTACGCAATTATATGGCAGTTTATATAATAATAAAAAACAAATTGTAAGGAGTAGGTTATGTTAAATACCCCCATAAGACTGTTATTGGTAGAGGATCATAAATTAATGCGTGTGGGATTAAAATCATTGTTTGAAGACCAAGACGGCTTGGAGGTCACATCAGAGGCCGAAAATGGTGCAGAGGCGATTGAAAAATTCAAAACAAATCACCCCGATGTCACTTTGATGGATATAGGTTTGCCCGATATGAGCGGAATTGAAGCGACAAAAAAGATATTGGAACATAATACTACAGCAAAAGTCATTATGCTAACTTCTCATTTAAGTGAGGAAGAAGTTTTGGAATCTTTGCAGTCAGGGGCTTGTGCCTATGTTATGAAAGATATAAATACGGATGTGTTGAAAATGATTATAAAAACGATAAAAGAGGGCGCGATGTGGATAGATCCTTTGGCAGTGCCGATATTGCGTGATAAAAATTGCGGAATTGTGCCGCAAAGAAGTATGTCGCGGGCAATGTTTCGCAAACAACACGCAAATCTTACTCATAGAGAGTATGAAGTATTGAAGCTGGTTGTAGACGGTAAATCAAATAATGAAATAGCAGAAGCGCTTACAATCTCTGCCCATACCGCAAAAGCACATGTTTGTAATATCATTCAAAAACTTGTAGTGGACGATAGAACCCAAGCCGCAGTTAAAGCCTTGAAAGAAGGGCTTGTGTAAATGTGTGTAGAAGTAGGATAAGTTCGTTACGGTTTTACTTATTCACCGTATTTTCCCCTATCTCTCCTTGGGAGAGAAAAGAATTTCAATGCG
>CAMOQI010000174.1 GCA_946622835.1 uncultured Candidatus Melainabacteria bacterium | reverse complement strand
GAATGCAATAACACATATTGCGTGGTACATTTTGAGTATATTAAACATTAAAGAAGGTAAATTTGACCTTGCATACGGCGTATTAAATAATTCTGATATATTAATGGAGAAAAATGGTATAACCAGCGATTATATGACCTTGCTGAATAAAATTAATATGTATAAAGTATTAATGTGTTCTGATGCTGTTGAACAAGCTCAAATTTGTATGAATCAGGCATCAAGAATTGTTCAAAAACATGGTATCAATTTTAATTTGAATATTGACATTAATGAGATTCTGGAGGAAAATGCATCCAGAGGGGTTATTAATGAATCCGTTGAATTTGATAAACCCTACGAGCAAATGGTCAACGAAGTTGAGAGTAATTCCGAAAATGAAGATGCTGATATCGTTAATCCAAATGAATTTTTCTCTCAAGAATAATAAACTATCCGAAGATTTGTAATAATTTGCTCTTGCGAATATAGCCGTAGATTGATTGAAGTTAATCAGAAAGAGAGGTCAAATGAAAATTTTATTTGCTTCTGCGGAAGTGGCACCATTTTCAAAAGCCGGAGGGTTGGCTGATGTTGTGGGCAGTTTGCCGAAAGAATTGGAAAAAGATGCTCAAATTGTAATTTTTACACCGCTTCACGGCTGTATAGATATTGAAAAATATGGAATAAAACAGGTTCCGAATTATGAAAAATGGTTGAGTTTTGGAAATCAACCTCAAAAATTTACCCTGTATACAACAAAACTTCCCGGAACAAATATTGATGTTTATTTTATAAAAAATGATTGGTATTTTTCATGTTTTAAAGAAGTCTATCCAAAATATCTTGACCCTCGATACGAACATGAAAGATATATTTCGTTTTCGCTTGCGGTGATGGAATATGCAAAATCAATGAATTTTAAACCTGACATCATTCACGCAAATGACTGGCATACTGCAATGATTCCGATGTATTTGCATTCAAATTATAAGTTTGATGAATTTTTCTCAAAAACGAAATGTGTATTTGAAATTCATAATCTTGCATATCAAGGAATTTGGTTTGAAGGGGTTCTGGATTTTGCAAATATGAGAAAAGATATTGTGTATAACCAGTGGGGATGCGAACATTATAACAGGGTAAATTGGATGAAAGGTGCAATTTTATATTCAGATAGAGTTGTTACGGTTTCACCTACGTATTCGCGCGAAATTTTGGGTTCTGAATATGGCGAAAATATGGACTATACTTTAAGAGGAATTACATATAAATTACGCGGAATTCTCAACGGCATTGATTATACTGTCTTTAATCCAAAAACAGACAAGGCTCTTGTAAAAAATTATGATCTTTCAAATTTTGAACAGGGCAAAGAAGAAAATAAAAAGGCAGTTTGTGAATATTTCGGGCTTAAGTATGACCCCAAAAGACCTTTAATCTCGTTAATTTCTCGTCTTGTAGGACAAAAGGGGATTGATTTGATTCGTGATATGCAGTATGAGTTGCAAAATTTGGAAGCGGATTTTGTGTTTATCGGAAGCGGTGAAAAAGATTATGAAAATCTTATGATATGGCTATCAAACAACACCTCAAATATAAGAACATATGTTGGGTATGATGCGAAATTGGCAAATCTTGTATATGCAGGAAGTGACTTTTTCTTGATGCCGTCAAAATTTGAACCTTGCGGATTAAGTCAACTTATTGCGATGCGTTATGGAACATTGCCTATAGTAAGGGCAACCGGCGGATTAGAAGATACTGTAGTCGGATATCCGCTTGATAATTCTACAGGATTTAAATTCTGGGCTTATAACGGCTGGGATATGCTAAATGCCTTAAAATGCGCATTGTGGGTTTATACGGATAAATTTGTTTTTAATGCAATGCGCAAATCTGCGATGGAAGCTGATTTTTCATGGAAGCGCAGTGCAAAAGAATATATGAATATGTATAAAGAAATATGCTCATAGCGCGAATCAGTACCGTATATACATATGTCAAGGGGTAAATGTGTAACATTGTAAGTTGGGCTTTCAGCCCAACAGGTGTAAATATTATTGCGTCATCCTGAACCCCTTGTGGGTGAAGGATCTTGAGCTATATAGATTCTTCGGGCTTCGCCCTCAGAATGACATGTTACAATTTACCCCTCTCCCTAACCCTCTCCCCCAAGGGGCGAGGGAACAATATATCTACCCTACCCAGCGGAGCGCGTAGGCAAAACAACATAATCCACGGTTGGTACATTTACCCCCACCTCTCCCTAACCCTCTCCCCCAGAGGGCGAGGGAACAATATATCTACCCTACCTCGCGGAGCGCGTGGGCAAAACAACATAAACCACAGTTGGTAACAACATTTACCTCCCCTTTTCCCCCGGGAGGCGAGGGAACAATATATCTACCCTACCCCGCGGAGCGCGTAGGCAAAACAACATAAACCACGGTTGGTAACAACATTTACCCCTACCCCGCGGAGCGCGTAGGCAAAACAACATAATCCACGGTTGGTAACAATATTTACCCCTATTCTTTTACGCCGCCTTGTAAAATGTCGTTGATAAAGTATTTTCTGCCAAGTAAAAACACCCCAACAACCGGAATTGTACAAATCACCGAACATGCCAGCAAATCTCCCCAAAGAGTTATTTCTCTAAAGCTGCCTTTAAATATTGCCAACCCCACAGGCAGTGTTCTCATAGATTCTGAATTTGTAACGATTAGCGGCCACATAAAGCTGTTCCAGCTTGATACAAAAGTAAATATTGCAAGAGTTGCAATGGCTGGCAGAGCAAGGGGGAGAGCTATTTTGAAAAATGTTGTAAGTATATTGCATCCGTCGATTTTAGCGGATTCTTCCAAGTCTTTGGGTAACCCCAAAAAATATTGCCGCATCATAAAAACTCCGAAACCTCCAAACAGCCCGGGGATAATAAGTGCTTGATATGTGTTTATCCAGTGCAGTTGGCGCATCAGGAAAAATAGCGGAATAATATTAACTTGCGGCGGTACAAGCATTGTAATTAAAAATATGAGAAAAAAAGTATCTCTATATTTAAATTTTAGTCTTGCAAAGGCGTAACCTGCCATAGCTGCAATAATTACTTGTCCCAGTGTTGTAAGCGTTGCGACAAATAAGCTGTTTATGAAATATTTCCACATCGGAATTTTTTCAAACACGCTTATATAATTATCAAAAGTAAGCGGCGAATAAAATAATTTTTCCCCTTGGTTAAAGATTTCGCCGTTGGGGACAAAGGACAGATTTATCATTGCAAAAAACGGGTAGAGCATACTTATTGCGGTAAGCATCAAAATCGTATAGCAAAAAGATATTCTCCATTTATTCATAAACAGATTATAGCACGGCAAACAAATTTTAGCATTGAGAAAATCATAAAAGCTCAAATTTATAAAATAATTAAATAATAATTAATTTCTCATGACTTTGTTCAAAATGATATTAAAATGAAGGTATAAATTATTATGAATGGAGTTGATGTAGAATGCTAGATTTTGACAAGTTTACAAATTATTCACAGGAAATTTTATCATCTGCAAGTACTTTGATGAGTTCATATCAAAATTCTCAGATGGAGCCGGAGCATATTATGCTTGCGATGATTAAGGATGAAGGTATTATTAAAGAT
>CAMOQI010000173.1 GCA_946622835.1 uncultured Candidatus Melainabacteria bacterium | reverse complement strand
TTTTATATTAAACAAAATAAATTGCAAATAAATTGTTAAATTATTTAATAGATTTCTACCACGGGTAATCTTTGGAAATTTTCCACCCGTCAAGTTTAATCAATGCTCCGCAATATAACCCTGCATAGGTATCACCTTGTTTTGAACAAAGGAAATGCGGATATCCATTGCTTATTAGTTTTGCTCTTGTATAGCCTTCTCCAGTAAAATATATGCCTGCTTTTTGTGTATTGATAAAAGCTGTGTTTATTGTTACATCTTTTTTTATCAATATTGAAAAATTATCTTTTCCTCGAACATTGGGTCCTGATGGTCCATTTAAATCAGCCATAATTATCACATAATCTTTTCGCGGGTCAAACCTCAACGCTACACCGTTCATAAGTATAATAGTAAAAAGTTTTTTATACCTGCCATCACGATCTTCACCATTTAGATTTTTTATTTGAGTTGCTTTACAATACGATTTTTTCTCATTGCAAGTATAAACATTCTTCACATAGGGTAAAATATATCTCTTAACAAAGTTTTCACTTTCACTATCAATGTACACCTCTTTTGTCCCCATATCCCATCCATTTATATCACCATTATCAACCTCAGATAATTTCACGGCTTGGGTGATAATAGCATAGGTATGCTTGAGCCGGTTAACAGTTATATACTTTTGAAAATTGCTGATAAGGCTTGGTATCGACATTGCAGCAACAACACCAATGATACCAAGGGTTATCAGAACTTCTGCAAGGGTAAAGGCAAAATTTTTACGAAGTCGTTGTATGGGCGCTAAAACCGTTGCGCCAAGCGGGCTTTCATCTACCCCCCCCCGTAGAGTATTGATATTATTGCATTTTACCATACTTAATTCCTCATGTTTTTAACGCCTATTCATATTTTAACGTATATTTGAATATTTTTCAAGTGGGGTCCTCGGCCGGACGGGGCATAATGCTACCAACCGTGGTTTTATGTTGTTTTACCAACGCGCTCCGCGGGGGTAAATGTTGCTACCAACCGCCTTGAGCTTTGTACAACTAACGCGTTCTGCGGGGTAGGGGTAAATATATTGTTCCCTCCCCTAAAGAATAGGGGAGGGTGGCGGAGGCGTCAGCCGAAGTCGGGTGGGGTATGATATATATTTAACCTCACCCCTGCCCCTCTCCTAAAAATCAGGAGAGGGGTGAATGGAACATGACAATTGCTGAGGGCGAAGCCCGAAGAATCTTTGCCCTCTCCTAAAGACTAGGGGAGGGTTTGGTGAGGTATGAAAATATTATTTGCACAAGTTACCCCCTCCTGTCGCCATGCGACATCCTCCCCGAGGGGAGGTAAAATTGTAAGTTGGGGTTTCCACCCCAACATTAACATTTGTTGGGCTGAAAGCCCAACTTACAAATTATATAGATTCTTCGCTATCGCTCAGAATAACGGACACCTAACTCCCTTGGGTGAGGGAACAATATATTTACCCCTGTCATTGCAAGCGAAGCCCAATTAATATTTAAGGCGGGCAATATGAAATATTGCCCGCCTTATAAAAATCTTTTTATATTATTAAATAGTTTTTGTATTTGAGTTATTTGTCCATCCTTGGTTATCGGATTGCGCCACAGGCATTTGATATCTGCTTATGGCATCAGCTTTCAATTGTTCAACGTATATTTGGCAATTTTTCACATCTTGTTGAAGTTGTAATAAATTATTTTCCATTACATTAAAGATTTTTTCAGCATACATTTGTGCGCTTTCTCTTATTTTTAGCGCTTCATCTGTTGCTTGAAGTCTGATGCTGTCTGCATCTTGTTCTGCAACGGTTTTAATCTTTTCGCAATTATCTTTAACTTCGTTTGTAATTCTGATACGTTCACGTTCTACAGCTTTAATTTGTTCTGACATTGATAATTTTCTGTCAGCTTCTTCTTGAGCTTCTTGAACAATTTTGTTTGCTTTTTGTTGTGCTTCGTTTTGAAGTTCTTCTTTGCGTTTTAAAAATATACGTGCTTCTTGTACTTCTTGAGGAAGCGCCGCGTAGATCCTGTCAATTAATTCTTCTATTTCTCTTTTATTGACTATTGTATATTTTAATACCGAATAACCCTCATCCAGAGTTATTTCTAACATTCTTAATAAATCATATACTCCGTTTTGTGGCATTGCTATAATCCCTCGTTATATCCCTTCTAACTTTATAATATCATATTACATAAGCCTATTTTAATTGTCAAATAATATCATTCTGTGGGGTAAATATTCTTAATAAAAATTTTCCTAACACTTTTTTGTCAAGTATTGAAAAACGCATTCCGGTACAAATTTTGAAATATCGCCGCCGTTATTTAAAATCTCTTTAATAGTGGATGAGGATATAAAGTTATATTTGGGTTTTGTGGTTAGAAAAACAGTTTTTATATCAGGGCAAAGGGCGCTGTTTGTTTGGGACAACTGCATTTCATATTCAAAATCCGAAACCGCCCTCAAGCCTCTTATCAAAACTTCAGCACCATGCTTTTTGGCATATTCTATTGTCAAACCTTTAAATGAATCAACCTCAACATTTTCAAAACCCTTAATGCTTTCTTTTATTAGCATAACGCGTTCTTCAACCGTTAAAAACCCTTTTTTTTCTCCGTTGTGAGCAACGGCTATAATTACTTTGTCAAAAATTTCCGAAGCGTTTTTCAAAATATCTAAATGACCTTTTGTTATCGGATCAAAACTACCCGGATAGATTGCGATTTTCATATATTTGGCTCCTTTTTTTTGTATTATACAACAAAAGAAAACCTATATGTCAATTCCTTCCATCATATCAACAAGTTCGCTTATAGTTCCGTCCATAGTTACGCTGTCAGAGGTTTTTTGTTGCAAGAAAGCATTAATTTTGGGCATCATTTCAATTGCGATATCAAGCCTTGGATTTGATCCCGGTTGATACATCCCAACATCAATTAAATCTTTGTTTTCACGGTACAGTGACATAATTGTTCTTAATTTGGCTGCCGCTGATTTATGTTCAGGTGTTGCAATAGAACTCATTAAACGGGAAATACTTCCCAAAACATCAATTGCGGGGTAGTGATTTGCTTCTGCAACTTTTCGGGATAAGAAAATATGTCCGTCAACAATCCCTCTGACAATATCAACTATCGGATCTGAAATGTCGTCCCCTTCCATAAGTACGGTATATAATGCGGTTATAGATCCGCGCGGACTGTTTCCTGCTCGCTCTAAAACTTTTTGTAACCAAGAAAATATAGATGGCGGATACCCTTTCATTGTCGGGGGTTCTCCCAGAGATAATCCGACTTCACGGCCTGCCATCGCGCAGCGGGTTACGGTATCTGTCATTAAAAACACTTTTTTCCCTTGATCTCTGAAGTATTCACAAACCGCAGTTGCACTTAACAAGGCTTTTTGTCTGATCAAAGGAGGTTGATCGCCTGTAGAGCATACCAAAACCGATTTTGCCATCCCCTCTTCACCCAAAGAATCTTCAATAAATTCTTTAACTTCACGTCCGCGTTCTCCGATTAGTGCAACAACGTTGACATCAGCATCTGAGTTTCTGGCAATCATACCTAAAAGTGTACTTTTACCAACCCCTGAACCTGCAAATAATCCCAAGCGCTGTCCGCAT
>CAMOQI010000172.1 GCA_946622835.1 uncultured Candidatus Melainabacteria bacterium | reverse complement strand
CATTTAAAAACAGCCCCAAAATAAGACGGCAAAAATATAATCTCGATGTAGCAAAAAGTAACTTGGGCATTGCAAGATCACAATATTTTCCCGTAATCGGCGCAGGGGTCGGTTATTTACACCAAAATAACTCTAACGGACGCTATTATGATTTGAAATACAGGGAACTGCCAAATGTAGGAGTTACTGTTAATCAATTAGTATATAATTTCGGCAAAAGCACAGCCCAAATAAAAATGGAAGAATTTTATAAAATCGGTGCAGAATACGAATTTATGGACAGTCTTTGCCACGCATTGTTTGATGTTAAGTTAAAATACTATGAATTGCTAAGACAAAAGGCTTTGGGACAGGTAGCAAAAAATAATGTTGAGATTAATGAAAATTTTGTAAAACTTGCATCAGGTAAAGAACAAGAAGATATTCAAACAGCAAAACTCAACTTAAACCAAGCTCAAGTAGAACTACTTGAATCGCAAAACGGTTATAAACAAGCAAAAATTGATTTGAATAACGCAATGTATCTGGATTCTCAACCGGAATACAAACTAAAAAGCACACATACCTTTTTTTACGATAACGACTTTGCATACGGACAAAACTATGGTAGGACAAAGGCTTTTGAACCTGATACCTTTAATTTCCCGCTTGAAAACGCAGTAGAAATAGCATACCAGAACAGCCCTGATTTACACGTTTTAATAAACACTAAAAAAGCAATGGAGCAATCCTTAAAATATATAAAACGGGTTTATCTGCCTGATTTAACAGCAAATGTGGGCTATGGATTTTTAAACACAAACACACAATCTTCAAATAACGGATTAACTGTCGGAGTGAATTTATCTTCAAACGTAAACCTTATGGAATTAAAACACTCTATAAAAGGCGCTCAGGCACAACTGAATCTTGCGGATAACGAAATAGAATTATTTAAAAAGGATTTGTATTTTGAGGTTAAACGAGCGCTGAATAATGCTCAAAAAGCTCAAAACCAAATCCCCATTTCAAAAACGGCGGTTGAAAATTCTACAACAAATTTAGAAATTGTTGAAAAACAATACAAAGCTGACAAATTGGATTATTATGCACTCCAGCAGGCACGCAAAGACTATATAGATTCGGTTAATCGTTATATTGATACAATGTTTGAATATAATAAAGCCCTGATAGAGGTTGAGATGGCAATGCACTATCATATTGTGGATATCCACCACAAATCAGAACATGCGATGCAATATCACTCGGAAGACCTTATAAAACACTTAAACGAAGCCTTAGGCTGCGATGAAAAAGAAGTAAAATATTTCAGAAAAAGAACAAAGGCTCGGTAGCACCCGAGCCTTATGACAGCAAAAAACTAGAATTGGTTTATAAAATATTAAAAGACATAATAAATGAGGTATAACTATTTTATCCGTGCCCTTTTCCAACAAACTTGTCAATTTTTTCGGATATATAAGTTGAAAATATCGGCAGAATCGCGTAATAAATACCTGCAAAAATAAGTATAGGACGCAGGATATTTATACCCTCCACGCATTTTGCAAGATTTGGAGCCTCGCGGTTTAACATTTTGAATTTATTCACAAATTTTTCCGTACGTTTTTTCACAACACCATCTGCTAAATATCCTCCGGCAAGAGTTATTGCCGTGGTAATGATATTATTATATATAAGCACTTTTTTTCTGTTTTCTTTAATTTTTGAATTATTTTGAATTTGTTGAACTGCTGTCGCTGTCAACAATACATCAGTTGCCGCCGTCATATGCTTTGTAATATCACTGTCTTTGTTTTTATATTTATTTGCAAATTTTTGCAAACCCTCCAAATCCAACAACTTCCCGATTCCGCTTGCACCATATTGGGATATTCGGCCGGTAAAAAACGGATTTGAACTCGGATGAGTGTTTGTCTTATGTGAATCATTTACTGTTGCCGAAGGCTGCTGAGGTTTCACCCCAAAGACCTTATCGACAATTATCGGAATCAAGGATATTGCAACTACAGATTTTGGAATCGCTGTGAGCAATCCCGCACTTTGCTTTATTATTTGAGTTAAAAACTTATAAGATTTTGACTTTGATAATTCACTTGAGCCATCTAATAAATTATCAATGGTTTTTGATTTCAAATACTTTTTAGGGTCGGCGTCGATTTTTTGCACAGCGTACTCTAAAGGCAGAGCAACAGCTTCAATCATGGCAAATTTTATAAGACCTGATGCGATAGATTTTGATGCGGCATACTGTTTATTTTCTTTTTCTGTATCAGGTGTAAACATAATTGCCAAAGGTCGAATCCCCGCTGACATCACAAACGCAGTTGTCGCAGCAAAAGATGCACCATGTTCGGATATTTTTTCCAAACCTTTCAATACTTTTTTATTAGTCAGTATCTTTTCGCCAATCGCTTGTACTTTCATATTTCACCTTTAATTAGTAGACAACAACCAAAACAAAATGTAAACTGTTAAAATCCTAAATTTATAATCTTCTATATTTTAAATTTTTAAGTTAAAATAAATATGATGTTTACCAAAGAATTTATAAAAAAAGAACTGCAAGGCTGGGGTAAGTTTGAACGAGTAATTTTTCCGCTTGAAATTGTCTTAATCATTATCCTTTCAATCATAATGAAAGATAACAAAATCGCACTTGTTTCCGCTGTGTGCGGAATCAGTTACACGATTTTGGCGGGAAAAGGAAAGATTTCCTGCTACTTTTTTGGACTTGCAGGGACACTTTGCTATTCTTTTATTGCGTTTAAAAATATGCTCCTTGGGAATTTAATTCTTTATATGTGTTATTATTTTCCAATGCAAGTTTTAGGAATCTTTAAATGGAAAAAACATCTCAAAAAAGATTCTCAAGAAATTATAAAAACAAAACTTTCTAATAAAGACAGGTTTTTATATAGCATTGGAGCAATATTTTTTACTTTAATTTGCTATTTTGTACTATTAAAATATAACGATGCAAACCCGCTTTTAGATTCTATAACCTCCGTCTTTTCCGTATTCGGACTTATTTTAACCGTAAAAAGATGTATCGAACAATGGTATGTTTGGTTTATTGTAAACGGATTATCTGCTATAATGTGGATTCAAGCATATTTAAACGGGTCAAATTGCTTTGCCACCGTGATTATGTGGGTAACATACTTTATTCTTTCAATATATTTCCTGTATTCTTGGAAAAAAGATATGAATAAAACACAGTTATAAATTACTCAAATATGCTTTGGTAAGGGTTGAAGAAACATTTTTAGTTCTGGGTAAATATATTACCTCACAATATTTCTTTAAAAAATCAAACTTACCTTCCCAATCATCCCCCATTACAAAAACATCTGCCTGATATTTTTTTATATCACCAATTTTTTGTTCCCAATTATTTTCCGGAATTACTAAATCTACATACCTGCAAGCTTCTAAAATAAATTTCCTTTGTTCATAATTATAATAGGACTTTTTATTTTTCAACATATTAAATTCGTCTGTTGATAAACTAACAATTAAATAATCCCCAAACATTTTAGCTCTTTTTAAAAGATTTATATGTCCATAGTGTAAAACATCATATGTCCCATACGTTATAACCCGTCTCATTATTTTAAACTCTCCATAACCTTATATATTCGCTCACAAGAATTAAAATCTCT
>CAMOQI010000171.1 GCA_946622835.1 uncultured Candidatus Melainabacteria bacterium | reverse complement strand
ATTTTAGTAGCGTGGAAGAGGCAAAAGAATATTTTGTTCAAAAATATAATTCAGATGAATTAGCAGAAAAGTGCTTTTTTGCTGAAACGAGTGACGGCAAAGTAGTGGGTTCCTGCATAGCTTGGTATGATCAAAAAGACAATGCAATAGTTTCGTCGCTTCACTGGCTTGCAGTTCTACCTGCACATCAGAACAACGGTATTGGTAGGGCATTGGTAATAGCAGTAATGAATTATTACAAAGAAAACAATTTGTTACCAGTATATCTTCATACTCAGCCTTGGAGTTACAAAGCTATAAAACTCTATTGCTCACTTGGTTTTAATATTCAGCAAGAAGATACATTTGGTAATTATAAAAACGAATATAAAGAGGCAAAAGAAATACTAAGTAATTATTTACCGCTGGAAGTATTGATATAGGAGTTATAATGACAATCTATTTAGTACGGCATGGTGCTGATGACGATTCAATCAGAGGCGGGTGGAACAATCATCCTTTAACTGATGAAGGATTGAAGCAATCCGAGGAGTTAGCCAAAAAACTAAAAGAGAATAACTGTGACGTCGAGATTATTTATTCAAGTGACTTATTCAGAGCAAGACAAACGGCTGAAATATTAGCTCAAAGCCTTAACCTTGAAGTTGAATACAATGCAGAATTCAGGGAAGTCAACAACGGCGATTTAGCCGGTATGAATAATGACTTAGCGAACGAATTGTATCCAAATCTTTATTGGCGAAAATTTGAATGGGAACAGCATTACCCTAACGGAGAAAGCCCCAAAGAGTTTTATGAAAGAGTAAAAAATGCTTGGGAGAAACTCATCAACAGCAACCATAAAAGCATAGTTCTCGTTACTCACGGTGGAGTAATAAATGTAATTATGCATTTAGTAAACGGCGTTGAGTATTCAAATAAGAATAATACATATAAGATTGGCACTGCGGTTCACATTATAGTTGAGGTATAAATGTGATATATTATAGTGTTATAATACAATAAATTATTAATATTAATAAAATGTCTTGACAATTTCATAGTAAATCACATATAATACAAGTAACAGAACCCGACACGCCTCTTAACAATGCGGACCACGTCGGGTCATTTAACTTTATGGAGAATGTGTAGTTATGGAGAAAAAAGCGATTGAACCAGCAATGGATTTAAACCAACAGATTGAAAATTTAAAAGAGCTGGGTCTAATAATTAATGATGAAGATTATGCGAGACGTTTCTTAAATGATGTGTCATATTTTAGATTGATCAAAGCTTATAATTTGGGCTTAAAAGAGAAAAATTCAAAATACAATGGAAAAACCACTTTTGAAGAAATTGTCCAGTTGTATTTGTTTAATTCAAGATTTAGACAAGTATTATTTACGAGAATTGAGATGGTAGAAGTTAATCTTAGATGTAGATTGGCAACATATTTTTCATTAAAATATGGACCATTAGGGTATCTTGATGCAAACAACTTTGTTAGTGGTTTATACTTTGACGAGTTCAAAGAGGATATGGAAAAAGAGATTGAGCGTAACAAAAAATCTCCGTTTGTTAAAAATTTTCTTGAGAACTATGAAGGTGGCAGTATTCCGTTATATGCTCTTGTTGAGCTGTTCAGCTTCGGTACACTATCAAAGTTTTTCAAAAACATGAAAAATGAAGATAAACGAGATTTTGCTAAACAGTATTATGGGGTGGGTTATACTTATTTTGAAAGCTGGGTTGAGAACATTGCTTTTGTTAGAAATATCTGTGCTCATTATGGCAGAATATATAATATGAACTTGGTAAAGACTCCGAGGCTATATAGAGAATACTCAGAAAAAGGTGTTAGCAATTTAAGAATATTTGCAACGCTAATTTGTATTAAACACTTAATTCCAAATGACAATAAGTGGGATGAATTTATACAAACTATTGATTTGCTGATAGACAAGTATAATTCTGTTGATATTAAGCTTATTGGCTTTCCAGATAACTGGAAAGATTTGTTGTTGCAATAAATAATTATTTACGGCTCTGAAAAATCAATTTCAGAGCCGTTTTTTTATGTGTATTTTCATTAGTGAGAACAAACGATTTTCATTTGTCAACCCCTAGTTTTTCGTTTAAGTATGTCTTTTTTTGTTGTTTTTTTGTTCATTTTTGTAATGATTGTTTACTACAAGAAGCAATCTAATTATTATAAAAGTATGATATTTTAGGAGGCGTAAAGCAAAATGAAAGCAGATGAAGTTAAAAGAGTTTTAAAAATGCACAAAGTTAATAATCTGTATCATGTTAACACGGTGGTCACATCATTAACTTTTTTGAAAAACAAAGGTTTAATGTCAAGGGAATATGTTGAAAATATGGGCTTACCGCAATCACCTCAAGAATCAGATGAAAGCGATAAAGAGTGGAAAATATATAATGATGTGTTTTTTGATTCTGTTGATATTCACAAACGCATTAGAAACATCAATTATTATGGACCGGTAACTTTTGTTTATTCTGTTGATTTACTTGACAGTTTAAATGAATATGAAATTAATGTAACAAAAGATAATCCGGTTTATTGGAAAGAAGGAAGCAAAACAGAGGATAATTATTTTACAGATGCCGATGAATTAGAGAACGGTTTTACCAAGGGTGCTTTTTATCAACATATAACAATTAAAAATATTGAAAAAGTACCTTTTAATTATCTTGAAAAAATAATAATAGAGAATCCCGGAGAGGATAAAAAAGAGTATTTGGATAATGCAGTTACAGCTATTAAGAATGTTATTGAAGAAAAACAACTAAATATATTGCTTGAAATTAGAAATTGTACAGATTCTTGTAATTGTTTAAACACATATAATAGTCATCAAGATGGCTTTACATATCATAGGTTTAAAACAAGTCTTAATTAACGTACCATTGAAAAAGCAAAGGATAAAATTTGATATTACTTTATTCTAGAAATCTGTAGCGCACGTTTAGGGTAAAACGTGCGCTTTTTTGTCCCAATAGTTGTACAGTAGTGTTCTGCTATCTTTACAAAATATTTCCCCAAATGATATAATTATGATGGAAATAATTCCGATAATTTTAAGTGCAAACGGGGTGATGATTGTGAGAACCGGAATGAAGAAAAATGATAAAGTGACCGAGATATATTTCAATGAAGCTGACAGCATTATGTACGGCAGAACATACAATACAAAACTGAAAAAGCAGCTGCGTCAGCTCGCTGTTGATTACCCTGACCAGTGCAAAATATCCGTTGACGCTGATACGGATATGATTGAATTTGAAATCAATAAAAACCGCTTGACCTTCCAAATCAATCCCGAACTGTCTGCAGAGCGAAAAAAGCGGCTGTCAGCAGAAGCGAAGAAGCATCATAATCTTCCCCTCAAGAATAAAAATTCTTAACCAGGGGTTGTTAACTTCTTTTTCATAAACAATAAAAAAGCCTTCAGATTTCAAAGCAGCTGTTTACAGATGCTTTGAATATAGGCGAGTTTCGGCTTTGTATATCGCTCGCCAGAGGCGGCGATACAAAGCCAGCGGGGAGAACCCCGCACCCCCTCGTCAAAACGCACTCCGTGATTGAAACACAACGCTTTGCATTGTGTTATTAATCACTACGAATGTTTTTCCTCTCAGCGAAAGTACAAGTATCTTTCGCTGTAAATAAGGTAG
>CAMOQI010000170.1 GCA_946622835.1 uncultured Candidatus Melainabacteria bacterium | reverse complement strand
GTGGATTTGTGAAAAATTATCCGTAATCTTTGATGAAGAATTTAACTCTGTAGAATTCCCGCTCGAATTCGTTTGCTTTCTGTTGAACAAATCACTTTGAGGCTCAAACAAAATTACTTCATCTCCGGGTTTTAACGTCGGGAGTTGAGAATTTACGTTAAATTCACTCAAATCAACTTGTGCAAATTTTTCAGTAACCTGAACAGGCTTAGAAACTTTTTCTACCTGCTCACTTAAATCAGGCAGAATAACTGTCGGAGCCTTTGTCACTGTTTCTTGTGCGGTTTGAGCCACATCTTGCACTGTTTTTACCGCCTCTTGAGCCGCAGCTTCCGTATCCTTAACGGTTTGTGCAGCTAATTGAGCCGCCTGCTGCGCCGCTTCATCAATTTTTGAAACATTCTGAAGCGATTCTGCGACCCAATTTTCATATGAAACTTTAACTTCCGGAGCTTCTTTAACCTCTTTTGCAACAGACACAACAGATGATGAAAGCGCCTCTTTCGGAATTGCCGCCAGAGTTATATCTTTTTGCTGCGCAATGATATCAGACGCTTGGGATATTTTCTCATCCACTGCCGGTTTAATCTCATCTTTATACTTTGTATCAATGTTTTCCGCCGCTTTTTGAATCGGTGCACTGACTACCGTTGAATCAGAACTCACAGATGGCGCAACCTCAGCAGTACCTGTCTTAACGCTTCCTGAAACTTTCACCGCGGACTCATCATAAGCAGTAACACCTTCAGAATCCGGCGCCGATTGCATCACAGAAGCCTGCACCTTTGCAGAATCATTGATATTTGGAAGCGATTCTTCTGAGGCCGAAGGTTGACGCAGAGTCGGAGTTTCTTGACTTATTGTTTGTACAGCTTCTTGTTTACCTTCAGATTTCTCTTCTTTATTCATAAAGGTTTGTAATGCAAGTTCTTGTGCAATAGATGGAGTCAAATCAACGACAGATTCTGTTTTTAATAACTTTTTGCCCTCAGTTGGCACCGGCGGCTTAACACTTGCTTCTGTCTTCATAACAGGAGTTGCATAAAGTCCTTGCTCCGCTTTTGCAATATCATTTGTCATTCTGTATTCATTACCGCTTGGAATGATATTTCCGTAATCGCTAAACGTCGTTTTTATATAATCTATTTGATTTTCTAAGTCATTTGCATCAACTTCAATATTATAATATTCACCGGAAGCCAAACTTTTTATTATCAGATTTTGATAAGCTTTTTCAAATTCATCAGCAGAGTCTTCATTCTTTTGAGATAATATTTGCCCCCTCAGGTAGTGTAAATATTCCTCTAAAGTCGCTTCTTTTGCGGAAACCGTTTTGATATCCGCATTATGTAAATCATTCATACCGGCAAATATTTTATCAATATCTTCCAACGCCAAGTCTTGGTTATTGAGTTTATAATTAGCCAAGGCTCTTAAATACAACACGGAATTATAATTTGACACGTGTTTATTCAAAAGCTTTGTAGTTCCTTCTATAACCGGATTATAATCACCTTTTATTTGTTGAGCTATGGCCCTATAATACATACTGTTATAATCAGAACCTCTCAATTCAATTGCTTTATTAAAAGATGAAATTGCCGAATCGTAATCCTTCACAAGCAATTGATTAAGCCCTATATAATAATCGTACGTCGATAAATTTGGATTTAGCAGCATTGCTTTTTTAAAGTATTCTATTGATTTATCAGCATCTTCTTTAGAGAAAGTTTTTTCTGCGCGGTCGTAATATATTTTCCCCAAACTTGCATAAGATTCAAAATCGTCGGGATTAAGCTTTATGGCTTTTTCAAATGCATTAATTGCCTCTTTTTCATGTTCTAATCCTGCCATAACAACACCCGTTAAATAATGTGTAAGATAATATTTCGGCAGATTAGATGCTAAATTTGGAAGTTTATATGCCGCTTCGTGAAAATCACCTTTTTCAATATCGTTAACTACGGCTGCTATATCTGCATCATTTCCTTGCGGGTTAAATATCTTTCCGTATTTTTGAGGGCAATTAATTCTGAAAATATCTGTAGCCTTTGGCTGCGGCAAATACATATGTGAATTATATTGAAAAGCTTTTTTATATGACTCTTCATATGCAGGATCATTCAAAGCCTTTTGTGCATACATCAAATCACCGTATAAAAGCCCCAATTCAGGATTTTGATACTGGTCGTTTTTATCAGCACCCAAAACAACAGCCCCGACAATTTTTGTGCCGGTAATAAATCTATCATCCGCGGTTTTTATATCAACAGCCTTTTGAAAATCATCACGGGCAAGCTCATATTTACGCAGCGCATAATAACATTTTCCCCGTAATTTATACCCCTCATATTTTTTTGGCTTACCATCTATATATGCATCTAAATATTGAATAGCCGCTTCGTAATTCTTATTTTCCATCTCCGCTTGCGCATTTTCAAGAGTTTCTCTATTTGCTTTTATTGAATCCGAATTATCCCTTATTTCTTTTGCGGTTATTATCACCCCTTCTGTTGCAGGTTGCGCATATAATTGGCTATCTGACAAATTACATGCCCCTAACACCATTACTGCAAGCAAAAGTCCGATTTTATTATTTTTTTTCATATACCCCATCCTTATTATCAGCAGCATTATACAACATAAATAACATTTAATAAAGTATGTAAAGACTCTTTATTTATACCTTTGTTACATTATGGTAGAATAATTTAAAAATATGGAGGAAATTAATGAAAAGATGCTTTTGGGTTGACGAAAAAAGCGAAATTTACAAAGATTATCATGACAACGAATGGGGAATTCCAAAGTATGATGATCAACAGCTATTGGAATTGCTCATATTAGAATCTTTTCAAGCAGGGCTGTCTTGGCTTACGGTTTTAAAAAAGCGAGAATCGTTTAGGGCAGAGTTTGATAATTTTAATATTGATAAAATAGTTTTATATGATGATAAGAAAATAGACTCAATGCTGTCAAACCCAAAAATTATAAGAAGTAAAAACAAAATCTTATCCGCAATAAATAATGCAAAAATCTTTAAGCAAATTCAAGCAGAATACGGAAGTTTTTCAAATTATATTTGGGGTTTTACAGACGGTAAAATTATAAAGAGAACAAAAGATATCCTTCCCGTATCAACCGAACTTTCAGATAAAATTTCAACAGACCTAAAAAAACGCGGAATGAAATATGTCGGAACCGTCATCATATATTCATATTTACAAGCCGTTGGGATTGTTGATGATCACGACTTTGATTGTTTTAAACACAAAAAATAAAGGCAGGATTACCCGCCTTTATTTTAACTTCTTGCCAATGTTTCTTCTTTAACAATATTTCGTTTGACCTTATTTGTCGAAGTTCTTGGCAAAGGCTCTTTTCTAACAATAATATTAACCGGTCTTTTATACGGTGCCAACTGGATTGATAAATTTTTAACTTCTTTTACAATGAAAGCTTCCAATTCATCTTGATTTTGATATTTGTTCATAACCTCCGCATTAGGAACAATTACCGTCATAATTTCTTCCGTTCCGTCTTTTGCACCATGCTTTCTTTCAGCACCGAAGACACAAATTTCTGCAAAATTAGCATTGTTTTCAAGAACTTTTTCAACTTCTTCAGGAAAAACTTTTTTACCCCCTGATAACACAATCATATTTTTTAACCTGCCGGTAATAT
>CAMOQI010000169.1 GCA_946622835.1 uncultured Candidatus Melainabacteria bacterium | reverse complement strand
TCTAATCCGTTTAAAGGTTTTTTACTTGGTATCGGTATAACAATTGCGGTACAGAGCTCGTCTGCCGTGTCGGTTATGCTTGTCGGGTTTGTAAACTCTGGGATTATGAAATTAACACAAACTATCGCAATTACCTTGGGTTCTAATATCGGAACAACGGCAACTTCTTGGATTTTGAGTTTGTCAGGAATTCAGAGTACTAATTTCTTTTTGAGATTATTAAAACCGGAATCATTTTCTCCGATTTTGGCATTAATCGGTGTAATACTTCTAATGACCACTAAAAATAATTTTTCAAAAAGAAAGCCTATTGGTTCATTTTTAATCGGATTTGCAATATTGATGTTTGGTATGGGATTGATGTCATCTTCTATGGCTCCGTTAGCCCATGACCCTAATTTTTCAAATATTTTAACTTTGTTTAAAAATCCGATTTTAGGGCTTTTGGTCGGATTAATTGTAACAGCGGTAATCCAAAGCTCAGCCGCGTCTGTCGGGATGCTGCAAGCGCTTTCTATGACGGGGAGCATACCATATGTTGTGGCTGCCCCGATTGTTGCCGGTCAAAATATCGGAACGTGTGTTACTGCTCTTATATCAAGTATAGGTGTAAATACTAATGCCAAAAAAGTCGCCGCTACTAATATTATATTTAATACGGTAGGGGCTTCTGTATTTTTTATTTTGTATGAAATATTTATCCATTTTGTGAATCCGTTAACCGCAATGTCAAATCCTTTTGGTATTGCTGTTGTTCATACGGTGTTTAATATAATTATGGTTCTTGTTTGTTTCCCGTTAAGTAAGCCTTTGATAAAGTTAATTAATAAGATTATAAAAGACAAAACTGAAGAAACAGAAGTTATATTGGATGAACGTCTTTTGGTCACTCCCTCAATTGCTATTGCTCAGTGTTACAAGGCAACAGGTACAATGGCAAAAGTGACAAGAGAAACTCTTGCGTTATCTGTTCGGATGTTAAAACAATACAATCCAAAAGCAGCTGAGGTTATCAACAGGAATGAAGTTTTAATTGATAAATACCAAGATACCTTGGAAACATTCTTGCAAAAGCTTTCCGCACGTGAGTTATCGGAAGAGGATAGCAGCAGAATATCACAACTTGTTTTGTCAATTTCGGATTTTGAAAAAATTGCAGATCACGCAATCCATATATTAAATATTGCTACCACAATTCATACAAAAGAATGGACACTGTCCTCTGATACGATAGATGAGCTAAAGCGTGTTGTGAATGCTGTAAAAGAGGTGTTTGATGTTACGGTAAACGCATTTATTTATCAGGATTTAGCATCGGCGTATCACGTCGAGCCGTTAGAGCAAGTTGTGGATGATATTGCATATTTTGCCAAAAAAAATCATATTAAGAGAGTGAAGTCAGCAAAAGCGCACATCAAAAGAGGGTTTGTATATGCTGAAATTCTTAATGATTTAGAAAGGATTTCCGATCATTGTTCAAATATTGCAACCAATACAATTCAATCTATGAATGTTGCAATACCAAAACATATTTTGAAAAATCAGTTAAAAGAAGCGGATATTGGAGAATTTAGTACAAAGGTTGAAGAGTTTAGACAAAAATATGCAGTTGAGCCGATAAATATTTAAAGGGTAATAATATGGCAATAACTTTGACAAAAGAAAATGAAAAAATTACGCAAATGGCAATTCATCCGGTATCAATTGCAGAAGCTGATTGTATGCATAGAATAAAACCTGTCTTAATGTTTAACCATATGCAAGAATTGGCAGCGACTTCAATTGAAAAATATGATATGCGCTATGGCTGGAGCAGCTTGTTAGAAAAAGGTTTGGCGTGGTTTTTGATAAGATATAGAGTTGAATTTGATTCAACCCCGACAGATTGCAGTGAAATTAAAGTCGTGACAGAAAGCCGCGGTTGCCGCAGAATGAATGCATACCGCGATTTTGAAGTTTTTGATAACAATAGCGGTCAAAGAATTTTAAGAGCGTCTTCTTGCTGGTTTATAGTTGATATAGAAAATAAATCAGTAATAAATATTCAGAAAGATTTTCCTGAGTTTATGCTTTATCAGGATAGAGAGGATGATTTGGAGCTTCAAAAGTTGAAGCCTATAGATCGTGTTGATTCGGAAAAAACTTTTCATGTGAGATACGATGATTTGGATATAAATAATCACGTTAATAACACTGTATACATAACTTGGGCTTTGGAGGCTTTGGATTCTGAATATAGAAAAGCTAATAATTTGAAATCTATGGATATATATTTTAAGCATGAAGTAAGCTATGGAGAAGATATTGTTTCACAGGTAAAATATGACAGAGAAAACAATGTAACAGAACATTTGATAAAAAATGCCTCTACAGGTGAGGAATTGTGTTTGTTAAAAGCGGAATTTGTACAAATTTAAATTTTTATGATACAATCCGTTAGATAATTTATTTAAATGTACAGGGAGATATTTAGAGATGAAAGAAAATGTATTATCAAGACTTGATATAAATACAAAGCTGTATGGGGAAAGAATTGCTCTTGGAAAAAGAAATAAATACGGCTGGAAAGAATTAACATATAAAGGTTTAGGGCTGTTAACAAGGCAGCTGGCAAGTTATCTGATTACGGATTTGCAAATGCAAAAAGGTGAAAAACTTGCGATTCTGTCGGAATCCATGCCGGAAATGGGAGCTTGTCTTTTTGGCTCTGTAATTTCGGGTTTAATAACGGTGCCTTTGGATAATAAATTGACCATATATGAATTGGAATCAATATTATCAAGTTGTCAACCTTCTGTTTTGACGGTATCACAAGCGAATTTAGAAAAAGCGGAAGCTTTGAAAATACGCATACCGTCTATAAAACATATAATTATTATGGACGAGCCGAGAACAGATTCGAAATATCCAAGTTTATACAATCTTCCCTCAAATGGGGATTGTAAATGGCGTCATCGCTCATTGAAAGATACGGCGCTTATAATTTATACCTCCGGAACAACCGGTGCTCCAAAAGGGGTGCAGACGACCTTTGGAAATATGATTACACAAGTTCTTGAAATGACCAAGGTTTTACCTGATATTTTACCTCAAGAATGTGTAAATCTGCTTTCTATATTGCCGATGAATCATTTATTTGAATTGACGGTAGGTTTTTCAGCATTTTTAAACAGAGGATCTTCTATTTATTATCCGCAAAGTTTAAAGCCTAATGATATTCTTGCGGATATGAGAGAGAAAAAAATCGATTTTATGATTGTTGTACCCGCGTTTTTGAAATTATTAAAAACGACATTAGAGTCTGATATTCGTTCGTTATCAGAAGATGAAAAGGCATTGTTTGAAAAGTCTTATGCGGCGGCGGAATATATAACGGATTATTCTATAAGACGACAATTATTTAGAAGTATTTTAGCTAAATTTGGCGGTAATTTCTACGGATTTATAACAGGTGGTGCTCCGCTGGATCCTGCAGTAGGAGAATTTTTTGAGCGTATTGGTATTAAAATATTCCAAGGCTATGGTTTATCTGAAGCGAGCCCTGTAATTTCTATGGATAAAGGGGAAGACAGAAAGTTAACCTCTGTCGGACCTATTTTAGACTCTTATGATGCTAAAATTGATCCTAACACGGGAGAATTACTTGTCAAAGGGCCTTCTGTTATGAAGGGGTATTATAATAACCCTGA
>CAMOQI010000168.1 GCA_946622835.1 uncultured Candidatus Melainabacteria bacterium | reverse complement strand
GAATTTCGCAGAAAAACGAAACCTGATTCAATCATTGGTTGAAAAAGTTGTATATTCGCAAGAACAGCTGATTTATACAATTACAACCGATGCCACAAAATTGCAACAATTTATATCTGAAAATTATGTAAATCAAAACACAAATAAAATGGAATATATAATTGGCAACAACAGCATAACAATTACTGAAAAAGTATTCTTACGTAAATATGTGAATACAGTATATGACCGTAACAAAAACGGCGTGCTAAATGTCACTGACAATAACCATCTGATTCTAAAAGCTTTTGCCACCGCATGGAAGTACAGAGAATTATATGAACAAGATGGCAATGTAGACAACGTTATACATAATGCTCGTACTTCACCAAGATTATTTTATAAATATTTATCTCTCTCGTATCTGAGTCCGTCAATCGTAAATAAACTATTAAGCGGTAAAATTAATATGGCAGTTAGAGATATTTTGGATAAAGCATCACGTAGTAGTGACTTTAAATCACAACAAAAAGCTTTTAATTAAAACATTATCATTTGTTTGTGTGTTTTACATTTGGGGCAGCCTTTCCCTTGTGCTAAATTATTCGCTAAAGGATTCCACACATGACCACATATTTTACATTTAGTTTCTATTCTATTTCTGCGTCCTTTATACAAGCCAAGTATCTCAACTTTCGGATTTATCTTAGCTACTTTCTTTTGAAATTCTTCTTGGCTATCAAATTGTTTAATTCTATAACATTTAAGACACCCAGTCCCTTTTAACAATTCTTTTGGTGTTGCATTCCATTCATTAGCACATTTTAAACACCGCACTCTTGTTTTTATATAGGAACTTTTGTATTCTCCAAGCACCCTGATATTTTTATTTATTTTTTTTAATTCTTTTCTGAATTCATCCGTTGTCATTTTACGAGATTGTATATAGGCCTTTTCTTTAATTTCTGCCCATTCATCTTCTGAAAAAGAGTATTTTACATTAAACTCTGAAAAAATGGTTGATAATAGTTTTTTTACTAAATCTAAATTTTGTGATAAATCTTCTCGAAATATTATGGCATTTTCAATATGTAAATTTTCTGGACAAGAATCATAAATACATAACAATTTTATGTTTTGTATTTTGCATTTTTCAATTTTATTTTGGTCATTTTTTAATCTGTTTTTATGCCAAAACCATGCCCCATACTCAACAGCATACTGTTTTTTTGGAATATATATGTCTAATTCTTTTCCAATAACACTTTTGCTTCTTGATAAAACTTCTTTTTCGCCCAATACATTCTTTAATGATAAGAGCAAAAGTTGTTCAACAAAAGATGTACTTGTATGATTACATTCAGGACATCCTTTTCCTCTTAATAAATCATTGGGTCTCGATTTCCATGCATTCTTACATAATTTACATTTACATCCAATTGGAATTCCATTTCCTTGATACTCCTCTAATAGTTCAATATTTGGATTAATTTTGTATAGCTTATGTTTAAATTCTTCTTTATCAGAAAAGCGTGCCAATTTTGCACATTTTGGACAGGGATATTTATATGTAAGAATTACATCGGGTAACGATGCCCAAATATGTTTACAAACGCTACACTTGCATTTGATTTTTTTTGTAATTCCTTGATAAGAAGTTAATAAAATAGGAGGAACTTTTAATTTGCTAAATTCTTTATAAAAGTATTCTTTCTTAATGTTTGCTTTGCATTTCTTACATATTCCAGATAAACCCGGTAATATTTTTGGATTGGAATATTGCTTTTCTCCACAAACGCTACACGCCCATTCTATTTTTGTATTTGAATCAATATAAGTTCCTGTAACTTTTATATCAGGATTTAACTCTTTAATTTTTTTCTTGAATACTTCATCTGCTAAGAAACGAGATTTATACAAGCATTCGGAGCAGAGACCTTTTGAAGTATATAGCGAATTAGGACGAGTTAATAATTTTTTCCTACATTTACTACATTCCCATTCTATTTTAGTAAAAGCATTAACATATTTGCCTGTTATTTTTATATTAGGGTTTTTTGTTTGCAATTCTGCAATAAATTCTTCATGGGTTTTTGCATTATTTGTGGCCACCATTTTATTAGAACAATCAGCACATAAACCAGAGTGTTTAAAAAGGTTTTGTGGAAGAGTAGATTGAATTTTACCACACTTGTAACAAGCAAACTCAATTTTTGTTGTTCGGTTTATATATTTTCCAACAGCAATAACTCTTGGGTTTGTTTTTTGTAATTTTTTCTTAAAATCTTTATCCGTTAGTGCTCTCATAAGACAATCTTATATTACTCATTGGTTTTATTCAATATTTTTAGCAAAAATTAATTAATATGCTAAGTTGGCTAGTGTTATATAATGATACAATTAAAACGTAGGTTGTTATTTGGTTAATTATGCAATAAGCAATACGGGTTAATATTATTTATATTTATTGATACATATTGCAAATCACTCACTGACGAAAACCATGCATCTACTACTGAATTATTGTAATATAACGAGAGTATGCCTAATACAATTGCGACAAGCACCAAACCTGATGCAATATACCCATTTATCCACTTATAAACTACCTTAGAATCTCTGTAAAATATTTTGGCATTATTTAATTCTTGCGTTTTGCCCATTAAATGTTTTTCGTATCGCTCAAATAGTGGTTTCATAATAACATCAAGTTGTGCAGTGTTATTGACTTGATGATCATCCACTGTTTGTGGGAAACCATTATTAATTATTTCTTCTCGTTTATTATGAAAGCCATCGATTTTTTGTTGGGTTTCCATTTGTGCTTGTTCTAACCTGCTAATTTCGTATTCTTGTTTAGATAAATACCGTCTTAATTTTTCTTTGTTTAAGCTATATTGGAACCTGGTCATAATAGCCTGCCCAATTAAAATACATAAGCAAAATGCAGCAAAATATCTATAATTTGTACTTAAATTATAACCAAAAAAGTTTGGGCTTAAACCAAAACCGAACACTCCAATGCAAAAAACACACAATAGCAGTAGTGTACGTATGCTAAATTTCGTATCTTTTGATAAATCAAAATCTTGATGTATTTTCAATTCAGAATTCATCAGTTCTATTTTTGCAATATCATCAATTCCAAAATGAATAGTCCTATTATTATCAGACATGTGACTTCCTTTTCTATATCATAAATATAGAAATGATATAAAAAAAATCAAGGTAAGCGCCTCGGCAAAAACGGGCAAGGTATATAGTTGCGGTGAACTTGGGCGGATTGTTGGCAACTGGTGATATACACTGGTAATGTCGCCCATAAAAACAGCCGGAAACGGGGCGAAAAAGAACATCCCGCGGAATTATCACGGGATGTTCAATATTACTGGCGGATGGTGAGGGATTCGAACCCCCGGACGAGTTGCCCCGTCAGCGGTTTTCAAGACCGTCGCATTCGACCGCTCTGCCAACCATCCTAAACTTACACATGTTCCGCCGGTCTTTCAAACCTGCGGTTTTGTTCGCTTGTCGCACCTGTCGGTGCTGCTCACCACTCGTTCGCGCTCGGCTGTGCTTCGCTTGCCTTGCTGACTCGTATGCAAGACCGTCGCATTCGACCGCTCTGCCAACCATCCAAAACCTCATAAATCGTTCTTTCTCAAACGAACAATGCTGTCATTATATATTATTTTTTTGACAACGCAAATGTAAAA
>CAMOQI010000167.1 GCA_946622835.1 uncultured Candidatus Melainabacteria bacterium | reverse complement strand
TTATTGGAAAAAGCCGATTATATGGTTAGTGCAAGACCGACTGCCGTTAATTTGTTTTGGGCAGTAGAAAAACAAAAAGAAATCATAAAAAAATATGCCCTCTCCGAAATCACGTCCGAATCTTTTACAACGGCACTAATAGAAGAATTAAGACTCAACGGGAAAAAACTTGAAGAAGAAGATATTGCGATAAACAAAAAAATCGGCGATTATGGAGCGGAAGTTGTACCAAAAGGAGCCACTATTTTGACCCATTGTAATGCGGGAGCCTTAGCCACCGTAGGATACGGAACGGCTCTGGGTGTTGTTCGCTCTGCGTACGCCAATGACAATACTGTTCAAGTCTTTGCGGATGAGACAAGACCTCGCCAACAAGGAGCAAGGATTACCACCCTTGAACTTACAATGGATGGAATCCCTGTCACTTTGATAACTGATGGTATGTGTTCGTATTTTATGAAAAAAGGTATGATAGATATGGTATGTGTCGGGGCGGACAGAATTGCCGCAAACGGAGATGCGGCTAACAAAATAGGAACTTATACGGTTGCTATTGCCGCAAAATATCATAATATCCCATTTTATGTTGCAGCACCGCTGTCAACAATTGACACAAGTATAAAATCCGGAGACGAAATTGTTATTGAAGAACGCTCAACAGATGAAGTTACACACATAAACGGAAAACCAATTTGTGCAAAAGGGGTAAATATTATTAACCCCGGGTTTGATGTTACGCCGCACGAATTGATTACGGGAATTATCACGGAAAAAGGGATATTAAGACCTGATTATAAATTATCTATCTCTAAAGCTTTTGAAAAATAAAGAAAGGAAAAAGGATGAAAAAATTATTATCAGTAATTATTTTATGCACAATCTTTACGATGGGAGTTCCTGCTTTTGCCGGTACACACGGAGTCAACGGAAAGGTTAGCGGTCGTTCAATCGGGGCAGGAGCTTTGTCATTGCTAATCTGGCCGGGAATCGGACAAGCCATCAATAATCAATCTTATGAAAAAAATATGACTCATGCCCTATTGGGACTCACAGGAATTTTTAGAATTTGGTCTTGTTATGATGCTGTGCGCGACAGACAGGGCGGAGTTTGGAAAAACCGTATCTAGGGGGATTTTTGTATAACTCGTATTCACAAATATTAAATGAGCTTAAAAACAAATCCCATTTTAGAGATTTAAAAGATTTCCAAGGAAAAGACGAAAAATTTATTTATTATAAAGGACAAAAACTTTTGAACCTGTCCTCAAATAATTATTTGAATTTTGCTGACAATAAAAAAATTACGGAAGAATTTTTAAATTACGCAGGGGATAAATACCCGTTTGGAAGCGCATCTGCAAGACTTTTAACGGGAACTCTGCCTGTATACAATGAATTGGAAGAATTGCTGGCAGATCTATACAATAAGGATTCAGCACTTTTATTCAACAGCGGATATCATGCTAATGTCGGAATCGCAAGCGCTCTATGCCAAAAAGGGGATGTGATTTTTTCCGATAAATTAAATCACGCAAGTATTATTGACGGAATGCAACTTTCCCAAGGAAAATTTTTCAGATACCCGCACAACGATATTGAAGCCTTGGAAAATCTTATAAAACGGGAAAGAAATAAATACAAAAATGCGCTTATTATCACAGAAAGCGTATTTTCAATGGATGGAGATATTGCGGATTTAAAAAGAATTGTACAATTGAAAAAGAAATATAATTGTATGATCATAGTTGACGAAGCCCACGCATTTGGAGTTTTCGGACAAAATGGCCTTGGCGTTTGTGAACAAATCGGAATTATCAGCGATACAGATTTAATTATCGGAACTTTCGGGAAAGCCATAGGCTCTGTCGGAGCGTTTGTTACGGGTTCAAAGGTATTGATAGATTTTCTCATAAATAAATCCCGCCCGTTCATATTTTCCACCGCAATTCCGCCGGTAAACGTTGCTTTTACCAAATGGATTCTTGAAAATAAACTCCCAAAAGTGAAAGCAAAAAGAGAAAATATGCTAAAATTGGGGAAAGATATAGGCGGCAAAAGCCATATTATCCCGATAATTGTGGGGGAAAACAAACAAACTATGAATTTGTGTGAAATTTTATTCAACAACGGATATTTTACACTCCCGATAAGACCGCCTACAGTACCTGAAGGAACTTCGCGCATAAGAATTTCTCTTACATGTGAGATTGAAGAACAAGAATTGAAAATTTTGAAAGAGTGTCTGAATGAAAACACATTGGCTAAACAAAAAAAATAATAAAAGGCTTATCGTATTTTTTGCGGGTTGGAGCTTTGATTACAAACCTTTTACCGCATTGAATTCAGATTATAACGATATTTTATTTGTATACGATTATAACGACCTTGAACAGCCCGAAGATTTTGAAATTTTTGACAATTATGAACACAAAACCCTTATTGCTTGGTCTATGGGTGTTTTTGTTGCGAATCTGCTAAAAGATAAATTTATAAAATTTAATAACAAAATTGCAATCAACGGAACAATTAACCCTGTTGATGATGAATTCGGAATCCCTGTTAAAATATTTGAATTAACCCTAAAACACGCAGCAAAAGGACTGGAAAGTAAATTTTATCAAAATATTTTTCAATCAGAAGAAGAACACCAACAATATCTTCAAAATCCTGTGGCAAGATCAATACAGAACAGGGTTAGCGAACTTGAAAATCTTTATAAATTGGTAAAAAATCACCCAAAAATTTCAGATGAAAAATTTTACGACTTTGCATTAGTGAGTGAATTTGATAAAATAATTCCACCAAACAACCAAACCGCAAGCCACAAAAAAAACAAAACTCCGATAATTTCAATTCCATACGGTCATAACCCCTTTTATAAATTTAATTCTTGGGATAAAATAATCTTATGCAAACAGACTATAGAACAATAAAAAAACATTTTGAAAAAAGCATGGCAAATTATAACAAAAATGCCATCGTACAAGACCTTACCGCCCAAAAAATGATTGAAGAACTAGTCAAAATTTCATCTGATTTTGATAATATTCTGGAACTCGGCTCCGGTACAGGGCTTTTAACCGAAAAAATAGCTAAAAACCTTAAATTTCATAATTTTTACGCAAATGATTTAATAGAAAAATCACAAATTTATGTGGAAAAATACATACCAAACGCCCGATTTTTCCGCGGGAACGCCCTAAAAATCAAACCTAACGTAAAAATGGACTTGATTATTTCAAATGCTATGTTTCAATGGTTTGATAATTTTGAAAAAGCAATTACTGCTATAAAAAACAGTATTGATAGCAGCGGATTGCTCGTGTTTTCTTCGTTTTTACCGAACAATTTTAAACAAATCCGTGAAATAACAGGCTTAACCCTCAATTATAAAACAGAAGAAGAGATAAAAAATACACTGAAAGATTTGGGGTTTAATATTCTTTATTGCGAAAAGTTCAGTAAAGATATGGAATTCAAAACGCCATTAGAGCTTCTTGCACATTTGAAAAACACGGGAGTAAATTCACTGTCGGAAAAAACATGGACAATAACAAAAATCAGAGAATTTTGTGAAAAATATTCCCAAAAATACCCGACCCCCATTTTAACTTATTGCCCGATAATTTTCATTGCGCAATTGCAGGGATAGTGGGGGGGGGGAAATATATTTTTCCCTAGCCCCTTGAGGGAGCGGGCTAGGAAGAGG
>CAMOQI010000166.1 GCA_946622835.1 uncultured Candidatus Melainabacteria bacterium | reverse complement strand
AAAAGTATGTCAGAACTTGGTATAGAAAGTCTTGATGCAGACTAGGGGTAAATGTATATTACCAATCGTGGTTTAGTCACAGGTCGGGTTGGGCTTTCAACCCGGCAAAAAATAAAAGATAGGCAAAAACTTGTAGGTTGGTCTTTTAGCCCAACATTGTAAAAATTATGAGCGAAAAAGATTATTTTAATTACGAATTAGTGCATACCGATTCAAAAACAGGTGCAAGAGCGGGTGTTTTAACAACCCCGCACGGTGTTGTTGAAACCCCGATTTTTATGCCTGTCGGAACAAATTCTGCAGTTAAATCTTTAACGTGTGATCAGATTGAAGCAACAGGGGCGCAAATAATACTGGCAAACTCATATCATTTGTATTTGCGTGCCGGTACAAAGAGGATAAAAGAATTTGGCGGAATTCATGGCTGGATGAACTGGAATAAGCCTGTTCTAACTGATTCAGGCGGTTTTCAGGTGTTTTCTTTGGCGCATTTGAGAAAAATAACCGAAGACGGGGTTGAATTTCGTGACCCAAAAGACGGGACAAAGCATTTTATATCGCCGGAAATTTCTATGGAGATTCAGCAGGATATCGGGGCTGATATAATTATGGCATTTGATGAATGTGCGCCTTATCCTTGCGATTATGATGCTGCAAAATCTGCTATGGAGCGTACTCATAGGTGGCTTGAGCGTTGTTTTAAAGCAAAAACTAACCCAAAGCAGGCACTTTTCCCTATTGTTCAAGGTGCGTTTTTTGATGATTTGAGGCGTGAAAGTGCAAAAATTATTTCAAGTTTTGATGCTGTAGGGTATGCAATCGGCGGGGGGAGGGTTGGCGAACCAAAGGATTTGCAGCAGCATTTTACCGCATTAACGGCACCTTTATTGCCGCAAAACAAGCCTCGTTATCTTATGGGTGTTGGAACACCGGAAGACTTGTTAGACGGTATAAAATCTGGGATTGATATGTTTGATTGTGTTTTGCCTACCAGAAACGCGCGTCACGGTTCATTTTTTACTTGGGGTGGCAAGGCAAATATTAAAAACGAAAAATTCAAGGATGATCATCTGCCGCTTGTTGAAGGTTGTGATTGTTACGCTTGCCGTAATCATTCAAGAGCATATATCAGACACTTGTGGAGGTGTCAAGAAGCAACAGCATCTACGCTTTTGTCAATACACAACATTAGATTCCTATTGAATTTTGTGAAATTATGTCGCCAAGCTATATTAGAAGATCGTTTTGAAGAGTTTTATAATGAACATTACAACAATTTGATAAAATAATACTTTTGTATAATACTTTTTATAAATTTAATATGTTTAGCCCTTTCTATAATTTTAAGATACTCTCCTTGTAAATTTGTACCTGCAGATTTAATTACAATACCAAGTAATACATTTCCGGATCAAAGAGCGATATTGGCGGTATTAATTGGTTTCCCAACTACTGCATTTACTATTTCAATCATGTTTTGACAAATTCCGGTACCAAGCACAAAATTACGAGCATTTTTATTAGCTCTATATTGACGATTTACCATATTACCTTTTGGGAGAAATGCAGTAAAAATTTTCATTTGATTCTCCTTCCTTTATATGTAATAACATATTTTTTTATAATACTTTTTCATATTTTTTATATTAACAATTCCATAATCATCATATAACTTTATTGTATCTTTGATTCCTTGCCCCATTAGTTTATGACAAATTTTATTCGCAGTTTTTAAAACCTTAGGCTTTTTTATAAAAGAATATACTGATTTTGCAGGAATTGGTATTAATAACATGATATTTACCCAGGGGTTTCTACACACACTTTATTATTCCCTATAAAGATTATGAATATATAAAATTGTTATTTAAAATAAAATTATTTAAAATTTTGTTACATTATGCGACTTTGAGATTATAGCCTAACGTTTTCAAAATTTTTGCTAATGTATCAACTCTTGGAACTCGTTTTCCGGCAAAAATGTCATATAGCATTGCTCTGTCAATTCCTGCTTTTTCGCAAAAACCTGAAATACTATCTCGTGATTTAATTACCATTTCTAACGAACGGAAAAACGCATTAAAATCTCCGTCATTGACATATTGTGCCAAAGAATCATTCATATATTCTTTTTGAAATTCTTCTTCTTTTAATTGTTCTAATACAAAATCATTAAAATCAGTCATTTTTATTGTCCTTTATATTTTTTAAGTATGTTTTTGCAAGTTCTATATCTTTTGATTGTTTTGATTTATCGCCTGCATTTAGTAATAAAACCAATACATCATTTTGAATTGTGTAATAAATTCTATAACCTTTACCTAATGTAAATCGTAATTCATAAAGATTTGATTCAATTTGTTTGAAATCACCAAAATTGTCATCATAAATTCGTTCAATTCTTCGGATAACCTTTACCCTTAAAGATTTGTCTAAATTTAAAAGCCAATCTTTGACAGGTTCTTTTCCGTTTGGTAATCTATAGAATTTTATTTCTTTCATAATTATATTGTAGTGTTTTTACTACAATTTGTCAAGTGGTAAAATAATCTGACTCTTAGTTCTATATTCACAAATTGATATTTTTATACAGTTATATTTCTAAAACTTCTAATAATTTTAAGATACTCTACGATATTATTATTGATTTCATTATTTCAAAATCGATAAACTTTATAGCCTTTTGATTCTCTTAGCTTTTACCCAATTCGCAGGCTTTGTCTGTGGTTTTTGAAATTACATCATAAAACATTTTTTCTGAATTTTGTGTTTTCATCTCAGAAATTCCGACAAAAGTGCATCCGCCTTTGGTTGCAACATTATCTATCAATGTTTGAACAGGGGTTTGGTCTCTGTTGAAAATCATTTGCGCGGAACCTAATGCGGTTTGTGCAGCAAGCGTAAGGGATTTTTCGTAATCTAATCCTAATTTCTCCCCTGCACGAGCCATATCTTCAATTACTTGATAGAAAAATGCCGGTCCTGACCCTGATATTGCGGTTACAATATCCATTTGATTTTCTTCAACTTTAATACATTTACCGATGGATGAAAGTATTGAAATTATTGTGTTTTCGTCTTCTTCTGTTGCTTTGGAGCCTGCGCAAACCCCAAACATTCCAAGCTTTACAAGAGCCGGTGTATTTGGCATAACTCTTACTATCCTTGCATTTGTTAATATTTTTTCGATTTTTTCGGTGGTTATTCCTGCTGCAATTGACACTATAAGTTTTTCGGGGGTAACAAAATCTTTAATGCCTCTTAAAACCTCAACAACTTGATTTGGTTTTGTTGCGATAAATATTATCTCAGAAGTTTTTACAAGTTCCGTATTATCGGTTATTACTTCGATATTTCCCAGTCTTTTCATGGCTGATTGGGCATATTCTTCATTTAATTCAGCCCCTTTTATTAAATATTCGGAATTAGTGGAAATTCCGTTGATGATTGCGCTTGCCATCTTGCCGCAGCCGATGAATCCGATGTTTTTCTTCATAATAATTAACCATTCCTTTTGTTGTTTGTTGACTATTCATTTTTTTTACTATACATTTGAATTATACGACAAATAAATAGTAAAAGGAATAAAGATATGAGACGTACACTAGAAGGAACAAAAAGAAAAAGACAGCACGTAAGTGGTTTCAGAGCAAGAATGTCCACTCCGGGAGGTCGTGAAGTATTGAACAGACGCAGAGCTCGCGGTCGTCATAAGCT
>CAMOQI010000165.1 GCA_946622835.1 uncultured Candidatus Melainabacteria bacterium | reverse complement strand
TTTTATCCTGCACTTTTACAATCATTTTATCGGTATCAATAATAATATCTTTATTTTTTTTTATCCCGCCAATGGAGTTCAAAGATTCCAAATGAGCCTTTATTCTTGCCAAAAGAATTTTATTACTGAAAGGTTTTGTAATATAATCTATTGCGCCTGATTTAAAGCCTTCCAAAACATCATCTTCCATTTTTTTGGCAGTAATCATAATTACTTTTGTATCTCTGTAGTTGTCATCATTTTTAATAAACTTACACAATGAATAACCGTCAAGCTCGGGAATCATAATATCAAGTAATATCAAATCCGGTTTGTCAGCTTTGATAAAATTAAGAGCTTCATTACCGTCAAACGCGCATCTTATTTTATAATAACCGTCAGCTTGAAGCATAAGCTCCATAACCCTGTTTAATTGAATTTCATCTTCAACAATAAGTATCTTTGCATCTTTTATACTCATAGTTTTATTATACTATCAAAATTATTAGCATTTTATTAGTTTTATATATATGTAAAGAAAAGAGCAAATAAATTTTGTGTTACTATTTGTGTGTAGATATTAATTATCGGACTTATTATAATAATAACCTTTATCAAGATTAAAAGAATGAATTCAAAAATGAATAGTGAAGATAATTACAATAATAACACTAATAAGGTCGCTTTAGTCCTTGAAGGCGGGGCAATGAGGGGCTTATATACCGCAGGCGTTTTGGATGTGTTTATGGAAAACAATATCAAAGCAGATACTATTATAGGAGTTTCGGCAGGTGCTTTATTTGGAATAAATTATAAATCAAAACAAACAGGCAGAGCATTAAGATATAACCTGAAATATGCACACGATAGAAGATATATGGGTTTGTATTCTCTTATTACCACAGGGGATGTCATGAACAAAGATTTTTGTTTTAACAAACTTGTTTATGAACTGGACCCGTTTGATATAGAAACTTATAACAAATCAAAAGTAGAATTTTATGCGGTTGTTACAAATGTGGAAAGCGGTAAGGCTGAATATATAGAAATAAAAGATGGCGGTAAAGATTTAGAATATTTGAGAGCTTCCGGCTCTATGCCATTTGTGTCAAATTTGGTTGAAATTAACGGGAATAAATATCTGGATGGCGCTGTTAGCGACCCTATTCCTTTAAAAAGGGCTCTTGATATGGGTTACGGAAAGATAATTGTTATTCAGACAAGACATGCTGATTTCACCAAAACAAAGTCTTGGCTGCCGTTTGGTTTAGTGTATAAAAAATATCCTGAATTTGTAAAAACCGCAAACAAAGCTCACCTTAATTATAATAAAACTTTGGATTTAATAAGAGAATACGAAAATAAAGGTAAAATAATTGTTTTAAGGCCGAGTGAAAAAATTAAAATGCAACGGGTCGAAAAAAACCTTAATAAATTACAAGCGATCTATGACGTAGGGGTAAAAGATTGTAATAATAATCTTTCAAAAATAAAAGAGTATATCAATACAAATTAGAGGTCATAAAAGATTATACAAGGAATTTATATATCCCTAATGAATTAAAAACTACTGAATTGTAAAAAATTTAAATATATATTTATAACAGAAAGAAAGAGGTGTTTTATGAGAGATGATATTAAAGAATACAACGCTGTTGAAAATGTTGCAAAGAAATTTTGTGAAGCCGTAAAAGCAGGTAAAAGCGAAATTGTAAAACCATATTTTTATGAACACGCTTGTTTTTTCGGACAACTTAATGCCCAAACTTACCAATCAGGGCCGATAGAAGAGTTTTATAAAACCATTGATACCTTTGGCGCTTGCGGAGAAGATTATATTTCAAGAATTGATATTTTAAGTTTAGAAAAAACTATTGCCGTTGTTCAAGTTATTGAAGATAACTGGCATGGGTACAAGTTTACGGATATTTTGAACCTAAACAAGATAAACGGCGAATGGAAAATCGTTGCTAAAGTTTATGATACGTTATCAGAGAAATAGAGGTGAATAACCTCCGGAAAAAGTAAATTTGACAGTTTCGCATCCTCACCAATACACAATTAAACCCGATTAGGCAATGCCTATCGGGTTTAATTCGGAAAAGGCGGGATTTGTGTCTTGGTCGCTCGCTATTAACGTGTCTACAGTTGATTACTACTGTAAACTACTACTTCAAATGATTATTTCTTTCATCTGAGATGATTATTTGTAGGAATTTTAGCAAAAAAATTTCTTTATGTGTTTATAATATAATATGCAAATTGCACAAATAAATTTAAAACAAAATCCATCATTCAAAAATGGATTTTATAATGTTACGCGTGAACTCGACTCAAGTGTAATGTTGAGTCGTGCTGTTGTTGATATGTTTGGATGCTGTATTCCTTGGCTTATATTTGCAAATAACAACACCGAAAGAAAAGAAAAAGCTCGGAAATTTTCTTTTGAATATACTATGGCTTGGTTATCTCCATTTATAACTTTGCCTTTTATAAATCGTTTAAGTATGCGATATATTGGTAAATTAACTAAAAATTTCTGGCTTAATAACCATAAAGCAATTCATATTTCAAATGAATATTTAAAAAATACAAATTTAATGATGAAAGAATTAGAAAAGATTTCTAAAAAAACAACTAGGGGTCCTATAGAAAAATTATTCAACAAATGTTTTCCAAATAAGAAATATGAACAGAAAATTAATATAAGCGAACTCCTTAATTCTTGTAATGGAGACAAAGAAAAATTAAGACAAAAATTAATTAAGGCAAAATGTTCTGTATTTACGATTGACTTTTTACTTACAACTTTGGCCATGGGCGCTTTCCCATTTATTAATAATGAGATTACCCAAAAAAGCAGCGGACAAACAGGTTTTAGCGCAGAGATGAGTATGGCAAACAAAGAAATTATTGAAAAACGGGCTAATAATTATGAAAAAACAAAACGTAAAAGATTTCGGACATTTGTGGGGATTACATGTGCATCTACGATTTTAACTTCACTAATTGGTTTTGCCCCATTAATTTCAAAGAATTCAAGTAGGATTGTTAATAGTCTAAAAAATAACTCTAAATTGTTTGATTATAATAAAGGTATATATATGTCCAGACTACCTTTAGCAATAGTTGTAGGATTATCAAGTTTAGGATTTATATTATTCGCAAGAAATAGAACCGAACAAAAAGATTTAGCCATAAGAAATACTATTGGTTATAGTGTTTTCTTTGGTGGTGACTTAATTTTATCAAGCTTATTCACTAATATAAGTGACAGAGTGTTTGGTACAAAATTGCGAAAAGAGAGTGGAAATAAATCTGTAATAAACAAAATATTTCCTAAAATAAAATCTGTAGAGCAAATTATAAAGGAAATAGAGCAGGGCAAATTATCAAAAATAAACAAAAAAGTTGCAGCCGGAATATTCTGGAGTGATATGCTATTATTAATGTGTACTATGGGTTATGTAGTGCCAACGGCAATTAATAAAATGATTAAAAATGATGTTGAAAAAGATGTGCAAGCAAAGGATAAAAATAATATAGCAAGCACCAAAACAGCTATAACAAAACCTACACGAATGGAAGATTTTATTAATCACAAACCTCATTAACTTTTCCGACCTTAAAATTTTTCTTCCGACCTTAGTAAAAATTTGATTAAAAATCTCTCTAAAATTTTTATCAGCCAACCCACGAATAATCATTTCATAAGCAGGTAGGGTAGACTTCAGTCTACCGACATATTTTGGTTGACTAAAGTCAACC
>CAMOQI010000164.1 GCA_946622835.1 uncultured Candidatus Melainabacteria bacterium | reverse complement strand
TTAGCAAAGGCTTTGGTTGCTAATGAAAAATATGCCGGTAAAAGGATTGTAAAAATTGCAGGATGTGAGGTTCGTTATAATTCAAAATTATTTTTAGATGCTATTGCAAGGGTTCAGGCTGCTAACGGGATTACTACGCTTGTGCCTGTTGCAAAACAAACGATTCCTATCTGGATGGCTTCTTTTTTGGCGTATAAGTTGGATCTTTTAGGCGGTGAGTATATAACTTCCAGTCATGGGATTTCCGTCAAAAATGCAACTAAAGATTTGAATTGTCAGGGCAGTCAATACTTACCGGAAGAATCTATGGAATTTGTTGATAAAATTCGCGAAATTTTTGATATTGCAGAAAAAGAGGGTTTTTACGATATAAAATTTTCATCCGAAAATAATCCCTTGATAAATGAGAGTGTTATGAAAGATTTAGATGACGGGGTCGATTTGTATGTTGAATATCTTAAATCCGGAGTCGCAAAAGATATAAATCTTGATTTGATTAAAAATTATAATTCAAAAATTGTTATTGAAAATGTCGGGGGTTCTGCTTATAGGACTTTATCACGAGTTTTGAGTAAGCTTGGTGTATCAGATAAATTTGATTGGTTTAATAAGGCTGAAGACCCGTTTTTCCATTCCATCGGGAAATACGATGTTACCCCTAAGGGACAAAAGGCTTTTTATGATTATTCCGTTGACGCAACTGTTATTGCTAAAAGGCAAGATGGCACTCCGTATTTTCCTGTAATTGAAACATTGCATTATGATAAAAAATTAATTGATTATCCTGTCGGAACTACGGTATTAATTACAGATCCTGATCATGACAGATTAACGATTGCTCAAACGGAGCCTTCGGATAGAATTAGCGAGTTGGAAAATTTGGGTGTTGATTATATAAGATTGTCACAGAGTACGATTTTAACGGTATTTACAGCTAACCAAGCGTTTTTGATGCTTATGGACTTTTGGGCAAAACAACTAAAGGCTCAGGGGCTTTGGGATAATCATCCGAGATTTATGATTAAAACCACGGCATCGGCTTTATCTTGGGATGAATGGGCGGTTAAAAACGGCGTAAAAGTTGTTAATGTTCCTGTCGGCTTTAAAGAAATAGCTAATATTATGAAAAAAGTTGAATTGCAAATAAAAAATAACAGCGGCATGGACGTTATTGTAGATGATGTTTTCGGTAATTCCGTTAATCTTGGTGTAAATCCCAGATTGTTGTTTGCTGGAGAAGAATCCGGCGGTATGATTATGGGAACAGAAGATTTAATAAAGTCTCAACACGGACGTTTTGCTGTGGCAATGCGTGAAAAAAGTGCAACAGAGGCGATTGTCGTGGCTTCTGCTCTTGTATCTGAATTGGGTAATACGTATATTTCTCAATATTTGTCAGAAGTTTTTAAACAGAATAATATTGTTGGCAGGTATGATACAAGGGTGGATATCGCGTACTATAACGAATCCGAGCCGGATATAGATAAACTAAAGCTGGCAAAATTAGAAGGGGAGGATTTAAGAACTAAAAACGATATGTTTTATCTTTCAATGGCTATTGCAATGCGCAAAGGTCTGCTTAAACTTGATGATGTTAAGAGAATTTTAAATGATAAATTTAATTCTCAGGGTTTGAATTTTGATAATTTAAAATCCGTTAAATTTGTCGGTGACGGTACTTATTTGGAATTTGCAGATAAGTATATTGAGATCAGGCCTTCCGGTACTGATGCAAAGACAAAGGCTTATGGCGGCGGTTTGGATAAGGACGATATTTCAAAATATGCCAATATTCTTGGAAATTATTCAGGCGACAGAACATTACTGCATGAAGCTCTTATTTCTGATGATATATACACAAATTGCAAGGACTTAGCTATGGGTTATTATTTAAATTTTGTTGAAAAAGGTGCAAATAATGAACCGTTTGAAATTCCGAAATATTTGTTTTAGTATTTGGATGTAGAAGCCGAAATTGTAAATTGAAGGAATGCTATGTTAAGAGATTATTTTTTAAATAAAGTTGAAAAAGCTATAGAAGATGCTGTAAATGCAGGTAAGCTCGGGGAAATGACTGAATATCAAAGAGGGTCTTTGCCTGTAGAAAAACCAAAGAATCCCGAATTTGGGGATTTTGCAATTAACGTTTCCTCACTGGCGCGTGTTGCGAAGATTGCTCCTGCGGCAATAGCTGCTTCTGTTGTTGATTTTATTGATAAAGAAGAAAATGATTATAATGTCATTGGAGGGTTTATTAACTTTAAGGCAGGAGAAAATCTTTTAGCGGATTCTTTAATTGAAATATTAAGAAAAAAGGAAAATTATGGGCGTGGTGAAAATGTAAAATCCGAAAAAATTATACTGGAATATATTTCAGCAAATCCGACAGGGCCTTTTCATATTGGACATGGCAGATGGGCTGCGATGGGGAGTGTTTTGGCAAATCTGTTAAAATTTTATGGGCATGAAGTTTATCAGGAATTTTACATTAACGATGCGGGATCACAAATTCAAAAACTTGGAAATTCTTTAAAAATCAGGGTTCGTCAAGAACTTGGTGAAGATGTTGATTTTCCGACTGATGAAGAAGAAAGGAAAAATTACTATCCGGGGGATTATTTGGTTCCTGTTGCTAAAGCTTTTATTGAGGAATATAGTGAGACTCTCCGTTCGGCTCAGAATGATGTTGATAAACTTGATTTGCAGGTGTACTGCGATTTCGCAAAAGAGTATGAAGAAAAAGTTCAAAGAGATTTGTTGGACAGGTTGCATGTAAAATTTGATAATTTTTATTCCGAATTATCTCTCCACAATTCCGGTAAGGTTTCGTATTATGTTGAGAAATTAAAAGAGTCAGGTAAGATATACGAAAAAGACGGGGCAACGTGGTTTAAGTCTTCTGATTACGGTGATGATCAAGATAGAGTTATAAAAAAAGTTGATGGTTCAAATACGTATTTAACTGCGGATATTGCGTATCACGCCGATAAATTGGAACGTGGCTTTGATAGAATGATTGATATTTGGGGTGCAGATCACCATGGTTATATCCCCAGAGTTAAGGCTTCATTAGAGGCTCTTGGCTATAACCCCGAGAGATTAGAGGTTCTTTTAGGGCAGCTTGTTAACCTTGTCATTAACGGTAATGAAGTTCGCATGGGCAAACGTAAGAATATGGTTACCTTGGAAGATTTGGTTGATGAGGTTGGTGTTGATGCAACTCGTTTTTGGATGTCTATGAGAAATATTGACACTACTTTGGATTTTGATATTGAACTTGCAAAAACGAATTCTGATGAAAATCCTGTATTTTATGTTCAATATGCGCATGCAAGAGCTTGTTCGATAATCAGAAATGCCGTAAATGATAAGGTCGATACTGAAACAGGAAAAACGATTCCTGCAATTTTGTCCGTTGGTGAATTTGATAAATTGATAGAAAGTGCTGATTTAAAAACTTTAGTTTTAACTATCAAGGATGCAAGAAAACTTATTTTGAAGTTGGAAGATTTTAAGAATCTGATAGTTACATCAGCTAGAGACAGGCAAGTTTATACAATTTGTCGTTATGTTCAGGATTTGGCGGCAGAATTCCATTCCTTCTATAATTCAACAAGAGTTATAACTGATGATATCGAATTGACAAAATCAAGACTGGTTCTTGTTTGGACATTCAAGACCGTTCTGGCAAATGCGCTTAGGCTTCTTGCGGTTTCAGCGCCTGAAAAAATGTAGGAATATATTTATCCCTAGCTTCTATAGTTTGTAAATTGAAG